>NZ_JAQDKY010000051.1:0-23015 GCF_027662325.1 Blautia faecis
TTACTTAACAGGAATGCTCCATTGTCTATAATAACATTGTCAAGCAACGATATCACGCTCTAACTCTTCGCCGCATTCAGTAATAATACTAATTTTTCCCACAACGTAAAACCACCGCCCAGTCAGCGTTCTTGCCAACAGACGGTGGTTTATTTATACATTTTTTAGGGAAAGGAAAGAGTTTTTCTTAAGAGTTCTTTCTCTTAAGATGTATATATCATACCTCATAATTGTGAAAGGTATTTGTCCAAATTATAATTTTTTTCTAAAATTTCTAAAATGAAAATAACTAATTCGTAACTGGCATCACAATTCCATCCCTGTTCTTCCCATTGTGTCCTGTTTTCAGATCATAACGTTTCATTATCTTCTGAAAGTCAGAACATAACTCTTACCATCCGTTAATACTATGAAGATTACTGTTCACGCCCTTCACAACAACACACTTCTCAATGCACAATGTCAGTCGTGTCTCTGATCCTTATTTCCATACGCTTCGCAAAATCTTGCTGCAAATGCCGGCGGCTCATTGTTGGCATAAAGGTGAGAAATATCGCCGAAGGAGCTCATACGGAAAGCAGCAATTCCCTGACGGCGTTCTTCTGTGGTCAAAGTTGTCACAGAGGATGGGGCAGCCACGCAGCCATGCCAAAGTACCATCGGAGAGATATTCAGTAGATGGCTGAGAAGTACACACTCCAATCCAAAATGACAGAAGAAAATAATCGTGTCGTTATTTTCTTCATTTACTTTATAATAGTGACCTTTCCTCTCATATCCATGCTTCACGAGAAGCTTGTCGAACTCCTCGATCACACGGTCATACTCTTCTTTCACATGCCCTTCCTGCATAGCCTCATTCTCAAACCAGTGGTCATACTGGAAAAAGCGCTCGTCTGCCATCCAGTCCTGTGGAAGCCAGTCCCATGCAATAATCTTCTTATCTTTCACATCTGGGCGCCAGATCTGACAGGGAAATTCCTTCAGCCATTCACACTCTGTGGCTGTTCTTCCCATCTTTTTCAAGGTCGGAGCCGCAGTATCCTTCGCTCTTCCAAGGGGGGATACATAGAAAGCTTTTACATCTAATTTGGAAAGCTTCTGTGAAAGATACTCCACCTCTTTCCAGCCTTTTTCTGTAAGGGAATCTATATCATAATCCGGGTCACCATGGCGTACAATTAATAATTTCATAATGTCACTCCTCGTTATTTCGCTTTTGAATCACTAATAATTTCAAGCTGTTTCTTATTTCATTGAACAATAACGATTTTAGCATATCTTCACAGATAATTCACCATATTTCTTACCGTCATTTCTTTACAATTTTTGTGAAAGAAGTATATAATAATGCTATATCAACGGGTCTTTTGACGCTCATATCTTATATGAATTCAAACAGACGCTGATCGGATCATACTTTAATAAATACAAGAACTAAGTGGACGCAATAACCACTTTCAGATTACATTTTATCCCTCAATATAACTCAATTTACGATTCAAGCGAGGTACCCACATGAAAAAACTTGCCGTCATTTTCCCAGGTGTCGGTTATACCTGCACCAAGCCCCTTCTCTATTATACTGCTTCCATGGCTGCTGAACGTGGTTATGAAATCATCCGCCTTGACTACGGCCAGGACATCCACACCTTCCACGGCCGCACCCCAGCGGAACTGGAACCTATCATAAAACTGGCAATAAAAAGAACGCTCCCCCAATTGGAAAACGTTCCTTTCTCTGAATATGATGATATTATTTTTATCTCCAAAAGCATCGGCACCACCATCGCCTGCCAGCTGGAAACAGCACTGCAGCTGAAGGGAAAAGTCCATCAATTTCTTATGACTCCAATTCCTTCTACCCTCCGTTATCTCTCCGATATCAACGGGCTCTTCTTCGCCGGAACCGCTGATCCCTATATGCCGGAGTCCAAGATCCGCGCCGCAGCCAGAAACTTCCCCGATAAAACCGGCGGGATTTTCGAGGGCTGCAACCACTCCCTGGAGCAAAAAGGCGACACTTTAGGTGCGCTGAAGAATGTCAGACTGATTGTAGAATGTCTGGATAAAATGCTAGTCTGATTTTTGTTTTCTATTAACAGGGAAGAAGCACTTCCCTGTTTGTTCCATAAAAGATATTATTATGTCCAATTAATCTGTCTAAAATTTCTTCCATCCGTTTCCAGTTATTATTTACATCAAACTCATAGCTGTGTCCCCATATGTAAAATAACTGCTTTTCTTCACTTTTTTCTTTTAAAAATTTCTCCAGAAGTTCCCATATATTTTCGTCAGCATGATGACAAGTTGGTTTAAATATCAATAAATTCTTTTGTAATTTAAATGCTCCGGAAAACACAACTGACCGTGCATATTGAATTTTACATTTTTTCAATATCTGAACCACTTCATCATTATATGTTCCATAAGGATACGCCATACCGGTAATCTGGCAGTCAAACATCCGTTCCAGATTTTGTTTATCCAGGAAAACTTCATTATATACAGTGTCTTTATCAAGCTTTGTTAAATCTTGATGAGTCAATGTATGAACCGCGATTTCATGACCCTTATACAATTCTTTTAATCCTTCTGCATTCATATGATGCACTCTTACATTACCAAAGTCATAATGGCTGGCATATGTCTGCATTCCACTGTTTATATTGAATGTTGCTTTTACATGATAATAGTTGAACATGTCTACCAGTCTCCTGTCCTGGCAAACTCCATCATCATAGCTAAATGTTACTGCCTTTTGTTTCCCATCCCACATATATTCTGTAGCCTCGTTTCATATCCTTCAAGCTGCATGCTCCAAACGGCTCCTTCACATACAATCTTTGTTGTTTGTTTCTCTCCTGAATTATTAATAACAACTAATTTTTGTGCGTCTGGATAATAGGCACATTCCACATGCAGATTATCTGTAATGCATTCTGCCTGTTCTTCCCGTCCAGCCTCTAATATCAATTGCAACAATAATCTGGTACTTTCCTCTGAAAAAGCAAATCCCGTCATATAAATTCCACTTCCTTTTCCAAACTGGTGTCTGGTAATACCCGGATACCCACCTGCAGCCTCTGCCAATACCTCTGTTTTTTTATCTGTCAGGTATATATGTTCCATTACTGGCCATTCCAGTATATCTAATATATGATTTTGTGGTGCTTTTACTTCATACTCCCATTTTCCATGACATACCCTTGCCCCATTATCTTCATCTACGCCCAGTACCTGTGCCAATCTGAAAAACGTATCATATCCACTGGTTGCTGATGGCTCGCCAATTCCAATAAAACAGCCCCCTTCATATACCCACTTTGTAATTGCCTCAACAACTTTCACGTCTTTCCAGTTATCACCGCCACTCCATGCGTCACCCGCTTTTCCTGCATTAATAATGACTTTGTATCTGGATAAATCTCCGCTTCTGGCTGTCTCAAAATCAATAAAATCAACATCCACAGGCAAACCTGAAAGCGCCTCATTTATATGAATCAAATTATGCATATATGTTTCATGAAAATGTCCAGACAAAGTCCATGAACGCAATTTGCCCCAACAATGTAAAACCGCTACTTTGGTTTTCAAGGTCCAAGGCTTTCCTTTTTCATGAAAAGACTTCAACATGCGAAATTCATCTGCAACTTTTTCAATGTAATCGCAAAAATCCGGATAATTCTCCGTAAGATGTAAATATCCGCCTAATCCAATTCTTTGAATCGGTTCACGCAACAATGCACGCCTTACATTTCTCCAATACTGCATTGCATCCCTTGTAGGATTTCCTCCCTCTGTAAATGTAGGAGCTCCTCCAAGCCCCACCGGGAAAAGATAAGGATGAAGCCTGAGTTCATGAACTTCTGTATCTACACCTGCACAAAGACGTGCTTCATACCCGGAAAATACGCATTTAATAATCCCATCAAAACCAAATTCATAAAATCTGTCATTATATGGTTCAATTCCAACCCAGCTGTCATCGTAAAATACGTAAGCCTTTTTTCCATATTCATGCACAATATCTATTAGTTTTTTTCCAAATGAAATTACAAAATCATTAATAAATTCCATCCAGTCTTTTTTTGCTTTTGTTGGCGGCATATGGGTTACCCGATATTTCCCCTGATTCACAAAATCCTCTGCGGTAAGTGCATATCCATATTTCTGTTCGAAATTGTGTAAAGCAAGAGGACTCACTGTAAAATCGTAGGAGCCCCAGTCTGTAAATAAATTTCGTTTTCTGGCATCGCTTCCCCAAATCCAGACAAAATTATAAAACATAGAGGTAAAACGAACCACTGTAGTTGCAGGATGTTCTTCGCACCATTCTTTCATCCAATTAATTAAATAAACCTGTGTTTCAGCGTATACAGGATCTATCGGTATAAGATGCTCTTTATCCCAGTTATTGGTAATATGATTATACATGGAAATTTCTTCCCAAATTCGATATGCCAGAAAGCTGACTGTATATTTGTGCCATAATACACAGTTTTCAATCCTGACAACACCTTTTTTCTTATCATAACTCCAGTTTTCTTTATTTACTTCCTTGTCAGTTGTGCGGTCATACACCTGCCAGTACCCCAAAGCTTCTGCACTGTCATTAATTTTAAACTGCTCCTGAAAAAACTCTTTTAAGAGCTCTAGTTCTAGATAATGCTCAACTGCAGTTTTCGGTTCTGTGACAAGAAAAGTCTGCTGCAATTTATCCAAATTTTCCATAGCCCAGGGATTATGACCGCGGATAATACAAATAGTAGAATAAATACCATATCCTGCCTCCGTTATCTCCGGAGACAGTTCTGTCCCATCAGAATCCCTTATTACATCTGCTCCCCATTTTTTTGCAAGTTCTAAGGTCAATTTTTCATAACCAGCCTCACCAGGCAAGGTAAAGCCACCTTTATTTTCTAACTCAGTCATAATTTTTTCCCGCTTTCAAGTAGTAGTACAACGCCCAGTCCTGATCATTTGCCCATGGATCCGCATACTGGCATCTTACCTTATTAACCATAAAAGGATATACATATGCGCAGCTTGCACTTCCGTCACTATTTATCATACTTAGTACACCTCGCAATGAATTTTCCGCCTTTACACCATATGATCTCTCACCGGTTATTTTTTCATATTCCCGAAAAGCAACACCACTTAAGGAACTCCAGTAATGTGGAAATGTATCTCCAAGATTTTTGTACTTTCCAAACCAATATCCATCCCAATGACGAACCGCATTTTCATACATATGAAAATCTGGCTGATGTCCATTAAACAGCACCAGTACAGCTAATTGTTTCTTTCCTTCTTCCAGATATAATATTTTTCCTGTAAGTTTGTATAACTGAAAAAGATAATTTACTGCAGGGGCAACAATACTCTGCTCATATTTTACTTCATGCGGTGGATAACATAATCCGTTTTTTATAAGCATTTCGCCATGTGTTTCATAGTATCTCAGAAGTTCCTCTGCCTCTCTTTCCATACCACCCGATTTCAATAAATTCACAGATTCCAGCATAGGGATTCCAATTGCATAGAATGAAGCTCCGTCTTGTGCATAATAAGATTTCATAATTTTATACATATTTTTAAGATCAGCAACCTCATTATACAATCTGTATCTTTCCATAAAAAAAATTGCAAGCCATGGATAATTGTACAAACGGTTCCAGGTATTATCTCTTCCTGCATCATTGTATACAATACCTGTATTCTCATCGTAGAGCTCTCTGTATATGTATTCGGTATATTTCTGCAGTGCTTTTTCCACTTTCATATCTTTATTTTTCTGCAGCCAGAGCGCCAGAAGTGCCCCCATTCCCACTCTTTCCCTGCCACCGTTATGATCGTATTCTTTTTCATAAACCAATCGCTTATCTTCATTATCATAAGTAAGAAATGCACCATCCAAAAGGCTTCCACTGCAAAAATACTGCTGTTTTTCAACAATAAATCTGCATCTTTTTTCTGCAAGCTTCTCCACCCTTGGTAATACCAGAATAACCGCAGATGTACTGTATTCTCCTCTCTTTATGAAGAACTCTTTTTCACCCTGACTTACAGAATCCATTTTAATTCTATAATCTATGCAATTACCGCTTTCTGTTTTTTCAGTTGAAATTTTTTCACCTGCAAGAGTGACTTCGATTTCTTTTTCATGCCAGATATCTTTATCTGCTTTTATATGAAAACTTAAGTTCTCGCCCTCAAAATAAATTCCATGTTCCAACTGTATCAACAGCTGCCCTTCCTGATGAAGCAATTTTTCTTCAAAATCCCTTTGATCGTCATACCAGAAAAGATCCCATTGGATTACGGTCATTTCTCCCGGTTTTAAATTGTTTATTTTAGGATTTAATATAATGATTCCCCGGTCATTGCTAAGTTCTTTTTCATTTCTTATAATGCTGTAACATTCTATTTTTCCCTCTTTCAGAACCAACCCAAGATTTGGATTTTCTCCTCCCATTCTGATCCCTGCAATATAACTTTGACTTTCACCACACCGAATATGTGCATGACAGCGCTCTTTCATACAGATTTCAGAAGCCGTATAATTATCCGGAAATGGCACTGCAATACCTATTCCACCTTTTTGAGGAAAATACTCACAATCCCTATTATTAAAAAAAATATATTTTTCAGTTATCTTTCCGTCTTCAGATATTGTTCTTTCTATTCTTCCTACAATTCCATCCGGAAGAAACATTTCTCCCCAGTTTTTACCTATGGCAACCCAGTTCATTTTATATTTGTCATTTTGGTTTACAATACTTTCCAGCTGATGATTTTCATTTTCTTTAACAATAAACTCCATACCCAAACCTCCGTATATCATCCTTTTACAGATCCCGCCATTACACCACTGATAATATATTTCTGCATAAATATATAGAAAACCAGCAGCGGCAATATACCTAATACCATCATTGGAAACAGACTAGTCCAGTCTGTAGAAAACTGACCGATATTGCGATATACTTCCTGTAAAATAACATCTTTTTCTCTTTTCTGTATAAAATACAACGGTCCCATAAAATCATTCCATACATTTAAAGTATTTAAAATTACGATTGTAGCAATCATCGGCTTCAGCAATGGAAGCACAATTGTACCAAAAATTCTGAATACTCCTGCACCATCAATTCTGGCAGCTTCTTCCAGTTCTATAGGAACTGAAGAAATGGAATTTTTCATTAAAAAAGTAGCAAATGGAATATTGATAGCAATATCAATAAAAATAACTGCTGTCAGCGTATTCATTAAATCCAGGCTTCTTACCAGCTTGTACAGACCAAGAACTGCCATCTGGTATGGAAACATCATTCCGGAAAGAATTACCAGAAAAATAATTTTTGTAATTTTACTTTTCTCTTTGCGGTTTAAAACATATCCACACATAGTACTGCACATTACAATGCCAAATACAGCACATATTGTAATAAAAAGAGTATTTCCAAATGCTCTTGGATACTGCATTTTTTCAAATGCATTGATATATGGTGTAATATCCCAGAAAGACGGAAGTGCCATCGGCTTTGCAGCCGCTTCAGTTCCTGACTTAAACGTAGTAACAAGCAGATAATAAATAGGAGTTAAAACAATAAACGTGATAATTAGCAAATAAACATGCTTCAAAATCTCCATAATATTTTTTTTCGTTTTCATCAGTTTAAATACTCCTCCCATTTTTTAAATATTCCAAGCATTACAGCGGAAACAACCATTGTCATCAACAGAAATACAATTCCAAAAGCTGATGCATAACCGAAATTTCCATCTGAAAATTTTGAGTACATTAATGTCAGAATAGTTTCTGTCTGATGTGCCGGACCTCCGTTTGTAGTTGACAAGACAAGATCAAATACTTTCAGTCCTGAGATCGTGCTTGTTACAAAATTAATTTTTATGGCAGGTGCAAGCCCTGGTAATGTAATATGCCAAAACTGCTGCCAACTGTTAGCTCCATCCACAGAAGCAGCTTCATAAAGATCTCCACTAATACTTTGCAAACTTCCTATGTAAATTACCATAGACCATCCAAACCACTGCCACACTGAAATTGCAATTATGGAAAATATAGCGATTTTTCCATTTCCGAGAAAGTTGATTTTTTCAAATCCTAGTTTCAAAAGCACCTGGTTTATCAAACCATAATCACTTGCAGACAGGATATATTTCCAAAGATATCCAACAACCAAGGTGCTTAATACTGCGGGTGCAAAAAAGATTCCTCGGTAAATTGTTCTTCCTCTTAATTTGGAATTCAGAAGCACTGATACAGGAAGAGAAATTAAACTTTGAATGGATACTGTAAGGATTGCAAATACCAGGGTATTCTTTAATCCTTTCAAAATAATTCCATCTGCCAAAAGCTGTTTATAATTTTTCAATCCTGAAAAAACGATATCCGGCGAAAAATTAGTCCAGTTATAAAAACTGTATTTTGTAGTAAAAATAAGCGGAATGATAAAAAACACAGAAAATATAGAAACCGCAGGTATTGCCATGAAAATATATGGCAGATTTCGTTTTACATGATTGGCATTCATACTCTCCTTGCCCTCCTTCTTTTTATGTTTCTATTATAAATTTGATCTTTTTCTCTATAAATCAAAAAAAATTTATATGACTATCGTTTTTTTTATATCCCATTTACTTTTGTTGATTCTATTGATAACATTAACCTCTATTGCACAAAAACCGATCCTGCAAAAAGCTCATTTGCTAAATGCAGGATCGGTTTAATAAATTATGGATAATTTTAAATTTGTTAAATGATTACAATTTACTCATATCTGATTGAGTCAGCTTTTGTATCAATAGCTTTCACAAGATCGTCTCCACTGATATCTCCGGAAATAACACCCTGAAGCTGAGCAGTAAACTCATCAAACAAGGACTGACTTGGAAGATTTACACTCCATCTGTCAGATGGGAATGCAATATTTCCATTGTTAATAATATCTGCAACATATTCATATTCTTCAGGCATCTGAGCCTCAACTCCGCTTCTATAGCTGGTTCCGCCAACATTTGCATCAGCAAATGCCTGCTGAACTTCAACGGAAGCCAGTGCTGTTAAAGTAGCTTCTGCACCATCATGATTTTCCGTATTTACATTAATACCGAAGCATGCAGCTGGTCCGCCTAAAACATATTCATTTTCTCCTGTTTCACTAAGCTGCGGAAGCATTTTAAAGTTAACTCCGGATTCTTTCAGCTCTGTATACTGCCATGGACCTCCATGAAGGAATGCCACTTCTCCATTTTTAAAGCTGTTCAGCATTTCCTGGCAGGAAATTCCCAGAGACTCAGAAGCGATCAGTCCTTTTTCAACTAATGTACACCATTTATTAACACAGTCGTTAATATGTCCGTCCATAGTTACTTCACCCAAAGCAAATTTGGTGTCGAAATCAGTTCCATCAGGGTTTGCTTCTTCATTATTATGATAATAAGAATTTTCCAGATACCCCAGTAAGCTGGATGTTGCAGTTGAGTCATCCGCAATCCCAAAACCATATGCAGTATAGCCTTTTTCATTAATAGTCTCGCAAGCAGCTACAAACTCATCAAATGTTTTTGGAATTTCTACTCCACATTCCTCAAGAATCGAAGCATTACACCAGATTCCGGAAAACCATCCATAGGAAGGAATTCCATAAATTTTTCCATCAGCACTGCAAAGCGACATTCCAGCCTCATTAAACTCTTTTACAAAATCATAATCCGAAATGTCTTCCACGTTACCAGCTTTGATTTCGGCTGGATAGTTTGTTCCATCCATAATAATGTCTGGGCCTTCTCCAGATGCAAGCTGTGTGCTAAGTACATTATTATAATCAGTATTTGCAACATATGTGTACTCAATCACATACTTCCCATCCATCTGCTCATTTACCTTTTCCAGAATAGGATTCATGTCATCCTCATCATACCATCCCATCAAGGTTACCGTCTCTGCATCATCCGCCATAACCAGATTGGAACCGCCTCCAACTACCATTACTGATACAGTGCATGCTGTAAGAAACATGCTAATCACTTTCTTTTTCATTTTTTTGCTACCCCTTTCGTTTATTTTTAAGTTGCTTTAAGTATAACGTTCACAGGATACGAAAAAAATAACAAAAAACTTATCTCATTATCAAATTTTTAAGATTTATATCCTATACTTTTCGTTCCAGTGTAATAAAATCTCTTCGTAATTTGATTATAGAGGTAGTTCCTCCCGGACCTGCAAAAATTTCCACACCGTATCCTTCCCCACACAGAATACGAATTCTCTTGTCAACATTGCTTACCCCATAACCAAATTCTTCATGGGACATTTTTCCCTGACCAATTTTTTCATACAACTCAAGTCCATTATCCCTGACAGTCATATAGAGTTCATTATTTTCTGCATAAATCTCAATGGATATTTTTCCTCTTTTTTCTCTCATGCAGTCAATGCCATGCTCAATTGCATTTTCCACCAGAGGCTGCAAAATAAAAATTGGAACCATCTGACCTAAAAGCGAGGGCTCAATTTTATACTCAACATCGAAGCCTTCATCGTGCGCCATAAGCTGCAGTTTCACATAGGCCTTTATATTTTCCACTTCTACATTCAAATGGTCTACGTTTATGCCCTTGTTAAGAGCAGTCCTGTAAAAAGTACCCAGTTCCGTAGTTATCTCGTAGATTCTGTCTTCTCCTTTTTCAATGGCTATCCAATTAATTGCGGAAAGATTGTTATAAAGAAAATGCGGGTTAATCTTTGACTGAAGCAGATCC
This sequence comes from Blautia faecis, assembly GCF_027662325.1. Taxonomy (NCBI): domain Bacteria; kingdom Bacillati; phylum Bacillota; class Clostridia; order Lachnospirales; family Lachnospiraceae; genus Blautia; species Blautia faecis. Next base: position 10,795 of record NZ_JAQDKY010000051.1, read on the forward strand.
AGTTCCAGGCTTTTTTTATCCAGTTTCGACTTATACACTTCATCAATAAGCGTTTGTATTTTCCGTAGCATTTTATTAATATTTTCCGCCAGCTCTCCAATTTCATCCTGGGAACTTTCTGCTATCTGAATCTCAAAATTTCCATCTTTTACTTTCTTTACCTGGTCAATAATCTGATACAAATAGTGCAGCAAAGATCTGGCACTTTTATTAACTCCTATAAATCCAAGCAGCAACAGTAAAACTACAATTACAACAGAACCAATGATTCTTGGATGAAAAGCACTTGAGAAATAAGAAGCATCAATTCTGTAAATAATTTTCCAACCGGTGTCATTTAGATTTCTTTCCTCTTCATAGCCAGCACTGTTTTCATTAACTTCCCCCTCATTATTGTATTCTAACAACACAGCTGAACCATTTTTCACCTGGATGTCCACTGGCATTTCCGAGAACATGGATATACTGTCAGAAAAAACTTTTTCCTTTACTTCTGCTCTGAGAACGCCATATACCCGATTTGGAAGGCTCATGGCAATTCTGCGTGTTATAAAATATTTTCCATTTTCATTCCACCACAAAGTATCTGCGCTATTCCAACTCGCTTCATACCAACTGTTATCTTCCAGATCGGAAGCTTTTTTGAATACTGCATCATTGTTAGAAATCCTTTTATCGGAATAAACCTCCATCTTTGAAAAATAGCTGTTGGAAAGCCAGGCGTTATAAATCAGGTTATTTACATTTGAAGTCATCTGAATGCGTTTCTTATACTCAGAATCATCTAAGCTGAGAAATTCCCTTAGTACACTGTTGCAGGTCACATATAATACGGATTTTTCGCACATCTTTATCTGATTCTCAATATTCAGGTGGTTCCGCTCAATGTTTTCTTTCGCTTCCAGAAGCTGCTGCTCCTTGATAAAATTTGTAGATGAGTACAATACAAATATCTCCAGAACCAGCACAGGAAGCATAACTAACAGCGTGTAAATGATCCTTACTTTATTCAAAAATGATTGTTTGTTGATTCTTTTTGCTATCCTATTCACCATTTTGCACCCTTTCCCTGTACTGCACCGGACTGCAGCCTTCATGATTTCGGAAAATAGAAATGTAGTAAGACACATTCAGGTATCCTACCCTCTCCGCCACATCACTTACTTTCATATTTGTCTGACGCAAAAGTTCTTTTGACTTTTCAACACGATACCAGGTAATAAATTTTACCAGATTTTTTCCAGTTTCCATTTTATATAAAGTACTTAGATAGGCAGAGGATACCTGCAGCTGCTCTGCGATATACGATACATTTAAATCACTTTCACTGTATTTTTCATAAACCAGTTCTTTTGCCATGCGGACCAGGCGGTTTTCTTTTACCTCTTCTTTTTTCTCTTCCTGCATTCTATCCAGAACGTTTTCGATTATCTTATTTACCTCTTCCAGTGTCCTTGCCTGATATATTTTCTGAATACATGGTACCATGTCCACATTAGAGTCTGTGTACTCACTGATCTGCTTCATCGCATCCGTAAAAGTATATTTTACATAAATTGAACTAAAGCCAGTCTGCTTCATTATATAGGCAAATACTTTCACAAATTCCTTCTTTATTCCGGAATAATCCTGCATTCTGGCGCAGTTAAATATCCTTTCAAAATACAGGGAAAGCATGTCATTTTCCTTTTTTAGAAAATAATCTTCATCATGAACCAATACCATACTTTTGGATACAAAAAACTGATAGTCAAGCTGGTCTTTCAATTCTGTATATTCTTTTTTCAGTTCTGTAAGACTTTCGGTCTTTTTTCCCAATATAACAAAAATATTTACCTGATATTTTTTCTGGGATTTTTCGATCAATATCTCACATTCTTTTTTCGTTTCTGCTGTCCGATAAAAATCTCTTTCCCGGATCAATAACACTACGATCTGGTTATCTGTGTTTGTAATGATCACAGTTTCTTTTCCAAAATATTCCCTGATATCTTTCAGGTACTCTTCCCATTCAATAGAAAACAAATTAGAATAACAGGAAATAATTACAGGTATACAGATTTTTTCCTGCACAACACTGGTGAATTCATTTTCCAGAGTTTCCCAATGATTTAAAGTTCCCTCTTCCAGTTCTTCAGACTCCAGATAATTAAGCAGATTCCAGCTCAGTTTTTGCTGTGCGGCCTCTTCCTTCGCCTGTATGATATCATTTCTATTTTTCTTTTCGATCTCTTTTTCCTGGCAGATCTCTATGATCTTTTCAAAAAGAGCCTTAAACGCATCCAGTTTAACTGGCTTCAAAAGATATTCCTGTACCCCTAATGAAATGGCATTCTGTGCATATTCAAATTCACCATATGCACTGTAAATAATGCATATTGGATTCAGCCCTCTTTTCTGCGTTTCACGTATAAGCTGGATTCCATCCATATAGGGCATTTTTATGTCTGTGAGCAGAATGTCAAAATAATTTTTTTCCATTATTTTCAGCGCATCTTCTCCGTTTTGCGCAAATGCTGTTCTTAATGGAAACCCAAACCTTTTTAATAAAAGCGCAATTCCTTCCCGCTCTTTCTTTTCATCATCCACAATCAAAATATTGTACATAAACTCACCCCTCCATACATATATTTACTCAACTTTATTTCATCATAAAAGAAGCTTTATGTAAATACCGAAAAAATTACCTGAGTATCAATTTTTTATACTACGATACAAAACTTCTAATACACAAAAGAGTTACTATTTCCGCAAGTATCCCTGCACGCAGGTGATATCATGCTTATAGTAACTCTTTTATCTTTATAACAATATTTGCATTTTAATCCGCTAAAGTTATAGTTCACTTATTTCACTTTTACAAACTTCCACTTATTGCAGCAGTTCCATTCAGCATTCCCATCCCCTGCAGTAAGCTTATAGTATCCCTTATCCCAGCTGCATAAGCAAGATCTGAATATCTCTCGTCCCGGGTCTGCAGGCAGGCGATGTAATCATCGATCACACGCTTTACAGTGTGGGATAATTGCAGCTGGTCATATCGTTCCTCCAGATACTTCAGATCCTCATTGTCCTGTCTGATGTAGGAATCATTTTCATCCACCCGCTGCTGCTCCATCACCATTTTCTCAATGTTCTGAAGCATAATCATTTTTGTTGTCATTTTCATTATTGATTTCCTCCTGATATGTACTTATAGATCACGGTTCATTGGTAACGTTTTCCCGAATCACACAAGCTGTTCTTCTGTGATTCCAAGCTATTTTAGGGTTACAATTTAAGCAGTGATAAAAAATCCATTTTCTCACACTTACCGTCATTATTCTACGTTTTATATCAGGATTTTGCAACAAAAATCGTCCGACAACTTTCCCTATAATTCGACAAAAGTGGCCGAAAAGGCGTGTATTTACGCCTTTCCTGGCCGTTCATTGACTTGCTCTTTTGGAGCGTGTTTGAAAAGGACATTCTGCAAAGTGGGGTGTGCAGACTGCGGAAATGATTTTTCAAGCACACTCTAAGCTATGCCCTATTATAATAAAGCGCACCGTTTAAAGCCCAAGGATATCATTTACAAGAATAACATGTATTCTATCTTTATGCCTGGAATATCTTGTAATCAGAAACTGACAGCAAATCGTATCCGGAGATTTACAGTCAAAGCATTTTCCTGCGGTTTTGCAAGGTGTCTTCACCTCAAACCTCTGTGCATTCGCCGGAGCTGCCACATTTCTTGCCCGCTTCATAGCTGCGTCAAGATCTGAACAGACCTTATTCATTCCCACAATGAAAACCACCTTCTTCGGTCCCTGGGCAATACAGGAAACCCGATTGGAATTTCCATCAATGTTTACCATAACACCATCACTGGTAATGGCATTTGCGCTGGAAAGAAATACATCCGCATCATACGCTGCCATCAGGCTTTCTCTTGGTGCCAATTTCGCGCGATTAATATAATTATAATTTCCATCCTCCAACGCCTTGATCAGTCCGATCTCATGAGCACTTGTGCAGCCACCCATGGCAATACTGCTGCCCTCCGGGATCAGTTCCAGTGCCTGCTTTACAGCAGCTTCTCTGTCTGCGGCGTAATAGCCTGACATATTGCGGGATTCCAGACCTTTGATCACATTTTGAGCCAGTACTTCATTTCTTTTTTGCATATTAATATCCATTGCTTGCTCCTCCTGACATTGTTTTAGTATAAATTATAAGCCAAATTTCATTCTTTATCAACTTTCGACTTGACTTATTTTATATTTCGCCAGAGCGTAGTAAAAAAATATATTGTCATTTTTTTCAGAAAATTTATTTTAATTTTAAACTTCTGTGATATAATGCCTTATTATAGAAATTCCAATGGATAAAACGAGGTAAACCTGGTGAAGAAAAAAACACTTGTGCCTCTTATCATTTTTTTACTAGGCATATGCCTTGTTGGTTTCATTGTATACAAAACAGACACCCACGAGAAGAACGAGAGACACATAACAGCACAATTAAACGCAACAACCTATGGGGAACGCATAAAAAATGAGATTGCGAGTGGAATTGAGATTACGGATGCTCTAAAGCAGATCCTGATCAGTGAAAACGGAGAGATTAATCAGTTTGACACGATTGCTGAAAATCTTATGTCTGCTTCTATTGAAAGCGTACAGCTTGCTCCGGATGGTGTTGTGACAGATATTTATCCGGCTGAGGGAAATGAGGCAGGTAAAATTGATCTGATTCATGATAAAGACCGTGGAGAGATTTCCTGTTACGCACGAGACAATCACACAGTCATTACACAAGGCCCTTTCGAATTGAAACAGGGAGACTATGGAATTGCTGTACGCAATCCGGTTTATCTGACGGATACAAACAAACAAGAGGATTTCTGGGGATTTACCATTGTTATCCTGCGTGTTCCTGATATTTTCTCAGACTCGATTTATGCTCTTTCAAATTTTGGATATGAATATAGGATTTCAAAGACGGCTTCTCCCTGGAGCGACACTTATAAGGTTGTTTATCAGTCAGATGGTTCGTTAACCCAACCGGTCTCTTATGATTTTAAAATAGGCGCAGAGAACTGGAGATTTGAAGTAACCCCCCAAAGCGGATGGCGAAATAATACACTTATAGCTGTAGTCACCGTTTTTTTTCTTGCCGTAATCCTGCTTCTGACAGTTCTTACCCGGGTATGGCTGGTGTCCAAAGAAAATAAAAACAGATTTCAGATACTGGCACACACGGATTCCCTTACCGATATTTACAACCGCTATGGATTTGATGAAGCAGCAGAAAAAATCATCGCCCAAAATCCGAAGACACATTTTGTGGCTGCACTTTTTGATATCGATGACTTTAAGTTTATTAATGATGTCTATGGGCATGCTTACGGAGACAGGGCTTTAAAGAGTCTGGCAGACAACATGAAAGCTTTTTTTCCACCAGATGTACTGCTTGGAAGAAACGGTGGTGACGAGTTCTGTATTCTTCTGCCTGATTGTACCTTTGAAGAGGCAGACGCAAAGCTGAATCAATTCACCAGACTGCCTAAGACCTTCTCTTACAAGGGAACAGAACATCACTTTTCTATTTCTCTTGGATATGCGGAATATCCGGCATTTGCCTCCAACCATTCACAGCTTATGCGCTGTGCAGATGCAGCCCTTTATGAAATAAAGCTTCACGGAAAAAACGGATGTATGGCTTACAGAGAAGACCTTCAGTCAGGAGTCCGCAAACAGCTGGGATTTGCGCTTAAGGATGTCTCGGAGCATCTTCCGGGTGCATTTATCATATACAGAGCAGACAAAGAAGATGATGAGCTGTTCTATGCCAACCAGGAGTTTCTTCATATGACCGGATATAAAGATATGGACGAACTCTTTCGACTTACAAACAAAAGCTTTCATAACCTGATTCGGGAGGATGAGCAGAAACAGATAGAAGCAAGCATCTGGGAACAGATTGACAGTGGTAATGAAAATGACTATATTCATTTTCATCTTCGAAAAGCTGACGGCTCTTACCTCTCTGTGCTTGACCATGGAAGAATCGTAGAAAACCAGCAATACGGAAGAGTATTTTATGTATTGTTTATGGACTGGAAGGATATGCATATTCATTACGGTGATAAATTTTCCGGATAATAGAAAAATACTGTCTGGTAGGAATTTTTGCATTCTATAAACCTACGATTACATCATCAATCTGAGAGGTTTACACAAAGTAATTTACACTCCGCCCTGTTGCATAAAATAATGCAGGTCTGAACAAGACCTGCATTATTTTATGTGCTTTTCACACGTATTTCCCCTTCATTTTATCCGCTTTATCTTCCCAAAATCCGGTCCAGATTTTCCAGAATTACATCAACATTGGTTGGTTTTGCAATATGTCCATTACTTCCTGCCTTGATTGCTTTTTTACAATCTTACTTATGTAAAAAAACTGCTTCTATATATACGACTGCGCTACACTATGCACAAGAAAAACATTACTGCGCAATACTTATATCTGCCCATGCATATTTCTGATATAAAATGCAATCTGATAGGGCAGTCTCTCTTCCGGCGTTTTCAACTCATTTCCCAGAATTTTCCTGATATTTCCGATACGGTACAGCACCGTATTGCGATGCGTATACAATTCTGCTGCCACAGCCTGAATACTTCCATTATGCTTCAGATATGACTGAAGAGTTTCCACATAACCGGCATGATATCTTCTGTCGTATTCTTCCAATGCTGCCAGACATTCTGTTTCCATTTCCTTCAGTATTTCTTTATCTTTCACCATATAAAGCAGACGGAACAACCCGCAGTCATCAAACTTTACCACCTGCTTCTTTTGTGTCATCGCTATGTGTGCTGCCGCCTTCGCTCTCTGATAGCTTACCGAAAGCTGGGAAATATCCATACATCTGCTCCCGATTCCCACGCACAATTGCAGTCCAGGCATACGTCTTTTTCCTCTTTTTATGGCACCCTCTACAAGGCGGCACAAATACTCTTCCGAAAGCGCATTCGCTACCAGCACAAAATCAGAGTTGTAATAAAAAAAGCTTCCATTGTGAGTGATATCCTCCAGATATACCTGTATTCGATAAGACAGCTTTTTTCGCTCCACTGTGTCCATGGAGTCCAGCCCCTCACAAGTCATCAGCAGCACCTGAAAGCTTCCATCTACATCAAAATACTGTAATAAATCTTTTCTGTATGCATCCTGATTATCCGGAGTCTCAATAGCTGCAATCAGAGCGGATGCGATCTGCTCATCTGTAGTATCCTGCAAAAATACATGAATACTGAAGTCTTTTATCATATCTGATAAATGCACTTCCCAGGGCACAGTCAGTAGCGGAAGGTCATTTTCATCACAGTATACTTTCAATTCTTCCGGCACCTCATAAATGTACTGTCCCACATTGATAACAAGCCCTGATGCATGATACCGGTTCAGCTGCTGTGCCAGATGCATCCAGTCTTCTTTTTCCGGAAAGCCAAGCCCGGTTGTCACTGCAAGCTCCTTTCCCCAGAAATTCTGTATGATCGTTGTATCCTCCAGAAGATGTACCCAGCTGATTGAATTGGACCATCCATTTTTTCCGGCCAGAAACTTCATTTCATATCTTGTTTCTGCTGTCAGCATCATATCCTGTATTGTAAAACTCATAAAACCTCCCTTTTTGTTACCCAAACCCATTCTGTAAAATGTTCAAATTTTTCCTTTATTATATCATATATTTTGTGTTGACAGCACATATTTTCCACTTAATTTTTAGAATCCGCCCCCATAGTTTTTCCTTAATTTTGTGCTAGAATATAAGTAACTTAAAAAACAAATTAAAGGAGGCGTGAATATGAAATTCGCAGAATATACAAGTTCTCTGGATGCACTTCCCGTTCCAGAATGGATCATAGCAGAACGTTATATGTATTGTGACAATTTTATAAATGACTATACGAAGACTCGGCATTTTGATCTTCTGGCTTTTGTCAAACGTCTCTTTCGCAAATAATATGCACTTCTTTTCATAAAAAGGACATCCGTTTTTTCAGGATGTCCTTTCTTTTACTTTTTTCGGTAAATTCGAAGCATCAAAGGTGTCTCTACAAGCAGCATGGCAATCCATCCTGCCAGATAGGAATATGGCAGTGCCTCAATACCAAAATTCCATAACAAAACCATCGGTGCCGCTGCAATGACACGGACTGTCATATTGGTAAAACTGCTCATCAAGGTCACCTTCAGATCTCCGATTCCACGGAAAAAGCCCTGAAGCGCATTTGTAACAGCGGGAAGAATATACATTACCGCAATCAAGTGGAGATAAACCACTCCATGTCCGATAACTTCCTCATCTTTTACAAATAATGACATTAATGGTCTGGCAAATCCCAGACAGATCAGCATAACTGCTGCTCCATAAACAAGCTCCAGTATCATTCCACATCGGAAGCCTTCCCTCATACGGTCATTTTTTCCAGCTCCTTTATTCTGAGCCATTAATGCGGTCATCGCATGGGCAATATTCTGTTCCGGTGTGATGGCAAAATCATCAATGCGATTAACCACTGCAAAGGCTGCTGCTACCGATACTCCCATTGTATTAACCAGTGCCTGTATTGCGATTTTTCCCATCTGTACAGTTGCCTGCTGCATGGCAGATGCCCACCCGTAAGCAATGGTTTTTTTCAAAAGCCTGGCATCAAAAACCAGCCATTTCTTCCCAAGCCGAAGAATTGGTACTTTTTTCTGTATATAGATAATACAAAACAGACAGCAGAGCGCCTCACTGAGTACTGTGGAAATTGCACATCCATTACTTCCAGCCTTTAATACAATAACAAAAAACAGGTCTCCGAAAATGTTCAGAATTGCACTGATAATCAGAAAGTACAAGGGGGATGCACTGTCTCCCAATGCCCTTAAGGTGCTTGAAAAAAAGTTGTATAAAAATGTAAACATTAATCCCAGAAAAATAATCCGCAAATATTGCACTGTCATACTCATAATAGATGGATCCACCTGCAATAACAGCAGAATGGGTACAGCAAATATTACACAAACCAATGTGAGAAAAAATGAAAAAAACGCACCAGACAACAGAGTTGTACTGATTTGTCTATGCAAAGTCTCATAATCTTTCGCTCCATACTGAATCCCCATCAGGATACTGGCTCCCATACACAATCCGTTCAGAAATAATATCATCAACGTGCTGACCGGATTACAGATTCCCACAGCCGCCAGGGCCTCCTTTCCTACAAAATGCCCTACAATAATGCTGTCAACTGCATTATAGGTCAGCTGAAACAAATTTCCCAAAACAAGAGGCACTGTAAAATTAACAAGAATGGGCATGATTTTCCCAGTAGTCAGATCTTTTGTCATATTCTCACACTCCCAACCAAAAGTTTTGCACACTCACATTTTAGCTTAAAAAAAGTAATTTCACAATGTCCTATTTTAACATTTTATATAGCATATTCTAATCGGATATGTTAAACTATAATTTATCACTTTCTCTGTTTCATTGATTGTAATAAAATGATATGAGTGTCAAAAGGTCTTTTGACACTCATTTGATACCCGGATTGCTACGCAGCTACGCTGCTCCCGCAATCCTCCAAAACATTCGTAATCCGCTCATTTTTCTTTGAAAAATGGCTACTTACTCATGTTTTTGGCGGGTCAAGAGGTCAAAAAGCCTCTTGCAAGCAAGCTTGCATCGGCTTTCTGACCTTTTGACCCTGGTATCATCATATTATAAATTGTAAGAACTAAGGAAAACTGTAACATGCTAAATAAAAAAGATTTCTTAAAATATGCATCGACATTGGCATTTCCAATTATGATTCAAAATTTGATTTCAACATTGGTGAATATTGCTGATACTGTAATGCTTGGATATGTAAGCCAGACTGCCATGTCGGCTTCATCGCTTGCTAACCAATATACTTTCATTCTTTTTTGTCTATATTATGGTATGGCCACCGGTACTTCCGTTTTATGTGCCCAGTACTGGGGAAAAGGTGATAAAAAGACTGTAGAAAAGATTCTCGGCTTAGCAGAGCGATGCACCTTAATTATCTCTCTGATATTTTTCCTTATCTCCTTTTCCATGCCAACTACGGTTATGAAGATTTTTACAGACAATCCTGATACAATTGCTGCTGGAAGTGAGTATTTGAGGGTACTTTCATTTTCACTTATGTTTATGGGATTCTCTCAGGTTTTTATGAGTGCCCTTCGAAGTATCGGAAAGATAATGCTGCCTTCTGTTACATACATTGTCTCCCTTTGTGTCAATGTACTTTGTAATGCCACCTTCATCTTTGGCTTATTTGGACTTCCAAAGCTTGGCGTTACCGGTGTTGCTCTTGGTACTGTGATTGCCAGAATCGCAGAGGTATTGATTTGTCTCATCTACTCCTTGAACAAATCAAATGTGAGATTCCGAATAAAATACTTCTTTGCGAAATCGGGGATCCTGTTCCAGGATTTTATGAAAATTGCAACTCCAGCCGTAATAAATGACCTCGTCTGGAGCTTTGCCAGTTCCGCATTCGCAGCAATTCTTGGGCATATTGGTAATGATATGGTTGCTGCAAATGCCGTCGCTGTTATGGTGGTAAACATTGGTGCTATCGCCTGTCGGGGTTTTGCCAACGCTACTACCATTATTATCAGTCAGGAGCTGGGGAAAAATCACATTGATACAGCCAGAGAATATGGGAAACGGATGCTCAGAATAACCATTATTGTAAGCCTGATCGGATGTGCCGTTATTCTGGCGATTCGCCCCCTGATACTGGATTTTTATCGGGATAAGCTGACAGAAACGGCCATTTATTATCTTGGCGTTTTTATCATTATGACGACCTGGCGTCTTGTTGGAGAAGGTATTAATACCTGTCTTATATGCGGCTGCTTCAGAGGTGGTGGTGATTCCAGATTTGGAATGATCGTTGATTCCATATTTATGTGGCTTGTAGCAGTTCCTCTCACATTTCTTGCCGCATATGTTTTTAAACTGCCGCCTATCTGGGTATACTTTGTAATGTCTTTGGATGAACTTGAAAAAATGCCTGTGGTATTTATTCACTATTTCAGAAGAAAATGGCTTACAAACATTACCAGAGATTTTGATTGATCCTACTTATTCACAATTATAAAATGCTCCCTTCTGAATGACAGGTTTTTGTTCTTTCACATTCCTGCCCAGTAGGGAGCATTTCTGAATCCTATGATCTTATTCTTTTTTTTTTGACGATCAGCCCTATACTGTAAACAGAGGCTATTGCAATGATAAAGCCTAATGGAATTGCCACACAATAAAACACAAAATTTACCAGATTGTTATATGGGCGGAGTTTATAAATTCCTTTTGAAGTCCGATAAACCTCGACCTTAATTTTATCACCAACGTATACTTTCTGATTATAGGTTTCTTCTCCTTCATAAGCTTTTCCATCAACCTCAAATGCCAATTTGGTCCGATATTTTACTGATCTTGAATTCTTTTTATTTTTGTCTTTATCATCACTGTTATCAATCTCACGGCAGGATTCTACAACTGCAATAACCTCTCGTTTGTCTGTAGTGTTTTTGTACTCCTGGCTTTCAATTCTGTTTAAAATCATACCATATATTCCTATACCACACATGGCAATGCCCAGGACTAAACCAAGTACCGAATATAATATATTATTCTGCTTCTCTTTTTTATCCTGCTTCATACACACCCTCCTCTGCAAAACCTGTTTTTGTTTTCAATTCTTGCAAAGAACACATATTGGAAAAAATTCTCCTTCCATTGACCATGTATTCTCTATACTAATAATAATCCATCCAAAACCGGTTTGCACTATTACTTGTGCCAGTAAATGAAGAGAAAATATTATTGTTTATCAAGCAGGAAAATTCCAGTTTCCAGCTATAAAAAAAGTGAATATTATACCAGAATATTATTTTGAAGCTGCTTAAATATTTTGTATCTGCTGTCAAATCTGATGTCAAAATCCATTTTGGGGTTAAATAAGAGGTGTTCCAGAAGGGTGTAAATATATCCAGACATCAAAAAACCCTTGAAAATCAAGGGTTTCAGGTCATGCCGCAGACCGGAATCGAACCGGTACGGGTATCACTACCCACGGGATTTTAAGTCCCGGGCGTCTGCCAGTTCCGCCACTGCGGCATATGGGACCTATAGGGCTCGA
>NZ_JAQDKY010000052.1:0-22236 GCF_027662325.1 Blautia faecis
GCAAATTATAACATTTATGAAGAGATGGGATTTAACAGGGAATAGGTACGAGGGGTGATGGAAAATGAATAGCAAGATGGAAGATAGAACCTGTAAGACCTGCAGGCACAATGACGATCTTCTATGTGACAAGAAAGGAATCTGGATCAGAGATGACCATAGTTGCAATAAATGGGAAGCGCAACCGTGGAAGCAGTGGGAAAAAAGCATAATGTCCAAATTCCTTAAAACGAGGTGAGAAAATGACAAGAGCAGAAACAACCAAATTCCTTGGACAACTACTTGTATCTACTCGTATTGGTGGAGCTGGTTCGCACTGGGCCAGCGAGGTTAGCATTGATCCATGGACATCAAAGGCAAAACGAGTGGATTATATGGAGTTTTGCCCGGCAAATCAATACTCTGTATCCGGAATAGAAAAAGGCATATTCACTTGCTATGAGATCAAAAGTTGTAAGGAAGATGTTTATAGCGGTAATGGTTTGAATTTCTTTGGAGAAAAGAACTATATAGTAACTACGATGGAGTGTTACAAAGAAATTCAGCCAGATTTTAGAAGTGGTAAATTTGCTAATTACATGCGCGAAAAACACCCAGATTCATCAATTTATTACGGAGTTATGGTTCCTATTCCGTTCTGGGGAGAAGCAGCGGAAGAATTTAAAGATCCCACACCATTAAGCGAGGACAGAAACTGGAAGCTGGAAATCGTATTGCCATGCAGGCAGGGTATAAGAATAAAATCCATGACAGAGTTGCTGTTTTGTATGCTGCGGAGCGGACATTGAGGAGGAAATCAAAAATGGTTGATTTATTAATAGCATTTGGCATTGGAACTGTGCTTGGAGCATTTGGTGTATTACTATGGGCGTCATGTGCGATAAAAAAACAGAAAAAGCAGAGGAATGATGATATATGAGTAGGGGAAAGAAAATAGCGAAGGAAAATATTAATACAGAGCAGGCAGCAGTCACAAATCAAGAGCTGCTGTGTGCAATAAAGACAGTAAGCAGGTACTGTGCGGAACACCCACATTGTGTACGCTGCGCCATGATTAGCCATTGCGGATCCACACTACCGCGTGAATGGGATTTTTCAGAACTGGAGGAATTGCGGAATGGATAAGGACACATTACAAAAGGCAAAAGAGTTGGAGCGGGATGTTAAAAGTATTACGCGGATTCTGGAAGAACATGATAAACATCATTGGGTACAAGTTGTTTCTCCAAAAACTGATGATGGACAGTCAAAGCGATTCCAGAATGATCTTGCAGAATGGTTAAGGCAGCAAAAAGAAATATATGAAAAGGAACTGGCAGACTTGTAGGAGGTGAAAGCTTGTAATGAACCATGAAAAATATAAAGACCCAACAGCTGAGTGGGCGATAGCTGAAGCAGAGAAATGGGAGCGACAGCAGAGAAGACTGGAAGAGAAACATGGAATCAAAAGAGGGGATATTATTCAGATCATACAAACCAGTTATGCTTCTGGTGACGGGAAGATCATCACCCAAAAGGTGAAAGCCAGGATAAAAGCATTATATCCCCATGTAGTGCAATTACAATTACCAAATGGCATAACCAGATCACCTACATACTGGGAACTGGAACGGCTGAAAACAGGAGGTGATACCGATGGACAGGAGATTGCAGGAAGAAAATGAAAAGAAAAAGGAATATTTAAAATCATATCAGAGAGCAGTCAAAAGAGAGCGGGACATCCTGGAAGAAATCAAAAGATTAAGAGCTGATAAGATGTTCCCTTCTGTAGTAAATGATGGTATGCCAAAGGGCAGCAGTCAATCTGATTTGTCTGATTATATTGCAATACTGGATGAGCAGATTGAACTGTTAAAGAAAGAACGGTTAAAAAAAGTTCAACAATATCGGAAGATTGAAAATCAGATCCGCAAAATGCATTCAGAAGATGAACGGAAAGTTCTGCGCTTACGCTATATAAAGGGCTTAAAATGGGATGATGTAGCAACAGAGATGGGCTATGGATGGACACAGGTACATAGGCTGCATTCATCAGCATTGAAGAATTTTAAGATGGTATAGAATGGTATACTTGATTCGTGTTATAACTATAATAGATTCAGATGGATGAATCAAATATCAATCGGTTGCACCCTTACTTGTCAGGCACTATGGCTTGGCAGGTATATCGGAACATAGCTCAGTGGTAGAGCAGCTGGCTTATATCCAGCGTGTCGGTGGTTCGGTTCCATCTGTTCCGACTCGGTTAGTACCGCCGATATAATGGTACAATACTGACTCATACATACTTCCACAAACGTCTGGCAGGCACGGCCGGGCGTTTTTTATTGGAGAAAAAGATGATATATAAGAGATGTGGCAGGTGCGGAAAAAGAATTCCGTCCGGCAGCAGGTGTCCCTGCATGAAACAAAGAGATAAAGAACGCTATCGGATATATGATCAGAATGCCAGAAATCAGAAAAGCAAAACATTTTATGATTCAAGGGAATGGCAGCTGACAAGATCTGATATTCTCAGTGCTTGCGGGATTGATGTGTATGTCTACATGACGGAAGGAGTAATTCTGGCAGCAGATACAGTGCATCATATTATTCCGTTAAAAGAAGCATGGGATAAACGATGCGATAAGCAGAATCTGATGCCATTACATCACGATACACATTCAAAAATTGAGCAGATGTATAAAAAAGAGAGACCAGTGATGGAAAAAAAGCTTGCAAAAATGCTTGTGGATTTTTATACACAGACGGGAGGGGCGGTCTGAAAAGTTTTCAGGAAATGCCGTCGTCCCCGCCTGCCCTATAGCTTGCGCAAAATTCTAAATACTCATAAAAAGTTGGCAAAGGAAGGAGGGAGGATGAATGGGAAGACCGAGGAAGCCGCTGACAGAGCAGCGGGGAAATCTTACTGTGATCACAATGCAGACCAGGGAAGCAGAAGAAGACAGTGTGACTACGGACAAAAATCAATTAAAACGTCCTCCTACCTGGCTAATTGATAATGTGGCAAAAAAAGAGTGGCGCAGGATTGTCAAGGAACTGGAAAAGATCAATCTGATCGGGAACCTGGATCGTAACAATCTGGGCGGTTACTGTAATGCTTTTGCTAACTATGTTAAGGCTACAGAGATATTGAAAGATCAGACTTATTACATTGATCGAGAGACCAGGAATGGCGTTATTGTGGTGAAAAATCCAATGGTTGATATTCAGCGCACATACGCAGAGGAAATGAGAAAATTTGCTTCCCTGTGTGGACTCACTATTGACGCCAGACTAAAAGCTGCAGCAGTGAAGTCTGATAAGACAAGGGAAGCTATCACAAATAAATTTGGCAATATATGACCATCAAAGAAGAACTGATAGATTACGCCAACCGTTGTCTGGCCGGGGAAGAAATATCAGGGAAAAAACATAAATGGGCTTGTATGCGCTTCCTTAGGGATTGCAAGAAAGAGGATGCAAAGAATGTACAGGCTAATGTATGGCCTTATCATTGGGATGAAGAGGAAGCATCAAAAATTGTAGACTGGTTTTCTATGCTACGGCATTCTAAAGGTGACCTTGCAGGACAGCCGATCAGCTTGACGATATGGCAGAAATTTAATCTGTGCCAACTTTACGGATGGCGCGAAGATATTACCGGTTATAAAAGGTTCAAACAGTCTTTTATTGAGGTTGGAAGGAAAAATGCCAAGTCTCAGATGGAGGCTGGTGTAGCCTTATATGAAATATCAGTTATGGCTACGAGAAATGAAGAAAATTACGAATATTATACTGCTGGAACCAAGAGGGATCAGTCGAAGATTATTTTGAATGAAGCTAAGCTCATGCTGAATAAATCTCCACTGAAACCTCTTTTTAAAATCACCAGGGATGCTGTAATACACAGAAAAACTGGAAGCTTCATAAAGGCATTGTCGAAAGAGGATGGCCAGAATGGAGATGGAACCAATCCGGCCGGACTGATTTTGGATGAATACCATCAGCATAAGACTACTGAGTTTTATGATCTTGGTCTTGGAGCAAACACCAAAGAGCCATTGCTGATGATTATTACAACTGCAGGGATGGATCTTACTTATCCATGTTATGTGCAGGAGTATCAATACTGCTCTAAGATACTGGATCCGGATGTGGATGTGGAGAATGAAGAGTATCTGGTGGATATCTGCGAAGTGGATCCGGAGGATTATAAGGATGATATCCGTAACCTGGAAGATGAAAACATCTGGAAAAAAGCGAATCCGATTAGGATGAGCTATAAAAATGGCGCGGATAAGATCCGTACAGCCTGGCGGGTAGCCAAAGAAATACCGGAAAAGATGACGGCATTTCTCACAAAAATGTTGAATATCTGGGTTCAGGCAAAAGAAAACGGATATATGGACATGGCAAAGTGGAAAGCCTGCCAGGTTGATAAAATCCCTATTGATACTCATGGAATGAGTGTTTATGTGGGGTTCGATATGTCAGCCAAAATAGACCTTACATCTGTTACATTCGTAATTCCCTTTCTATCAGGCGAATTTGACAAGACTGGAAAAGAAATTGTGAAATACATACTGTATTCCCACTCTTTCATTCCGAATCGGGAGAAGTTGGCTGAAAGAAAGGCAAAAGATAAAGTGGATTATGATGCCTGGGAAAGAATGGGATTTATTACAGTGACAGATACTCCGATTGTAGACCAGAATGCAGTAATGCAATATGTATTGGATACATGTGCAGAGAATGACTGGAACATAGAATGTCTGTGCTTTGACCCTGCCAATGCAAGTAAGCTGATGATGGATCTATCAAACGAAGGTTATACAGTGGAGGAAGTTTTCCAGAGCCATAAACACTTGAATGAAGCTACTCAGGGATTCCGTGAGCAGGTATATTGCGGAAATGTCCTGTACGAATACAATCCTGTATTGAATTTTGCAATGAGCAATGCAGTGATCAGAACCAACCAGGGACTGATTAAGATAGATAAAGATGCTACAACAAAAAGAATTGACCCTGTGGATTCTACCTTGTGTGGATTTAAGCTGGCAATGTATCATGAATTCGGATCCAGCTACCAGGAGGGAATAGATCAATTTTTGGAAAGTGACTGGTAACATGAACATATTAGACAGATTAAAAAATGCATGGAATGCAATGACGCGACCAACGGTAGACATGGATGACGATGATCTGAAAGAATGGCTGGGAATAACTGGTACTAATCCAGATGTTGAGAAAGAGGTGACATATTACACCTGCTTAAAAATGCTCAGCGAAACCATGGGAAAAGTGCCGTTAAAGTACTACCAGGAAACGCCTAAAGGTCGGATCAGGGCAGAGCCGAGCAAGATTACCAGGCTTCTGACTGTGAGACCGAACACGATAATGACACCCACAACTTTGTGGACTACTACAGAGATGAACTGTCAGCATTATGGAAATGGCTATATCTGGATGCGTGGTACCTTTGAAAGAGAAAAATATGGAGGACATTACAAAGTCCTGGATCTTTGGCCAATGCAGGCGGATTGTGTGACTGTATATATGGATGATGTTGGTGTGTTTGGAGGAAAAGGGAAACTGTATTATCAGTACAATGATCCCAAGACCGGTGAACAGTATTTGTTCAGATCCAGTGAGGTTATGCACTTTAAAACCTGGTATTCCTTAAATGGAATTATGGGAAAATCTGTGCGGGAAATTCTGCAAGATACCGTGGGTGGAGCATTGGAAAGTCAGAATTTTATGAATAACCTTTATCGTCAGGGACTAAGTGCAAGCATGGCATTACAGTACGTGGGTGATTTGGAAGAGAGCAAGATAAAAGCACTGCAGAAAAAATTTGCAGATAAACTGTCAGGCCCGAAAAATGCAGGAAGGGTAATACCTGTCCCAATCGGACTACAGCTTACTCCACTGAAAATGAATCTGACTGACGCACAGTTTTTCGAATTAAAAAAGTATTCCGCACTTCAGATTGCCGGAGCATTCGGTATTAAGCCGAATCAGATCAATAATTATGAAAAATCCAGTTATTCAAACAGTGAAACCCAGCAGTTGGCTTTTTTAGTTGATACCGCTTTGTACAGACTAAAGATGTATGAAGAAGAGATTAATGCGAAAGTTCTGAGCTTGAAAGAGGAAGAAAATGGATTTTTTTATAAGTTTAATGAGAAGGCAATTTTGAGGACTGATACAAAGACACAGATGGAAATGCTAAAAGATGCTGTAAACAATGGAATATACAAGCCAAATGAAGCGAGGAGATATCTGGATATGCCGGATGATCCGGATGGCGATAAGCTCATTGTGAATGGAAATTATATTCCGCTTGAAAAAGTTGGAACACAGTACACCAAAGGAGGTGAGTAGAATGCCAGTATTACTGCTGAAAAACCAGAAAAAGAATGTAGGAAAATTGGAAATCTGCAATCAGACAGAAATCTCAGCAGATCTGAATATTTTTGGGGATATCGTATCTGATGACTGGGGAAAATGGTGTGATGATGATACCTGTCCTTCTGATATTTCAGATTTCCTGAAAAATCTGGAAGACATACAGGAGATTAACCTTCACATAAACAGTGGAGGCGGATCTGTATTTGCCGGAATTACCATTTATAACATGTTGAAACGCAATAATGCCAGGATTACCACCTATATTGATGGTATTGCGGCCAGTATTGCTTCTGTGATTGCATGTGCCGGTGATCGGATTGTGATTCCGGCAAATGGAACCTTTATGATTCATAAGCCTACAAATGGTTACTTTTTTACCAGTATGAACGCAGATCAGCTGAGAAAAGATGCAGATACTCTGGATATTTGCCAGAAAGCAATCCTGCAGACATACATGTCGAAGACAAAAGAAGGGGTTACAGAAGAGGAAATCAATAATCTGATCAACGCAGAGACCTGGATGGTCGGAAGTGATACTACTGATTATTTTGATTTTGAAGTGGAGGACAGTGTACAGGCAGCAGCTTGTACAAGTAATTACTTTGATGAGTATTCAAAGACCCCAAAAGCATTAAAGCAGCATGAAGAACCGGAAAATAAAACTCTGGATATTGACGCTATTGCAGATGCAGTTATGGAAAAAATCAAAGCAAAAGAGGCTAATCAGAGAAACCTGGAAAATGAAAAGATAAAGGCTGAATTATTGGGAGATCTTGACCGGTATGGTGTTTGATCTCTCTTTTTGAAAGGAGAAAAAGACGTGAACAAAGAATTATTAGACCTTCTGGAGAAGATTAACGCGAAAAAAGATGAAGTTAAGAACCTTGCCAATGAAGGAAAACTGGAAGAAGCAAAAAAAGCTAAAGATGAACTGAAAGAGCTTCAGGATAAATTTGATATTCTGAAAGACTTGGACGATGGAGCAGCCGTGCCGGAGAGTAAGGTTCCTGCAGGAACACCAAAAGATTCTACAGCAGAGTTTGCACAGGCTGCAAGAAATGGATTCCGTGTGAAGAATTCCATGAATGAAGGAACTGAAGCTGATGGTGGATATACTGTTCCGAATGATATCCAGACACGAATTAATAAATATAAAGAGGCAAAATTCTCTTTAGGACAGCTGGTACGAAAGGAAAGTGTTAAAACCGTAAAAGGATCCAGAACCTTTAAGAAGCGTTCACAGCAGACTGGATTCACCAAAGTTGGTGAAGGTGGTAAGATCGGTGCAAAAAATACTCCACAGTTTGAGCGTATTGATTATGAAATCAGTAAATATGCAGGATATTTTCCAGTGACCAATGAGCTCCTGGCTGACAGTGATGCAAATATCGCTTCTACACTTATTGAGTGGATTGGAGATGAAGCAAGAGTAACTGAGAATAATCTAATCATGGGTCAGATTAAGACCAAAAAAGAAGTAGAATTAAACGGATTGGATGATATTAAAAAAGTTCTCAATGTTACCCTCGGATCCGCATTTAAGCAGTCTTCCAGAATCATTACCAATGATGATGGATTACAGTATTTAGATACATTAAAAGATTCTACTGGAAGATACCTTCTTGCACCGGATCCAAAAGATACCATGCAGTTGCGACTTGCGGTCGGTGGTACATTCGTACCGGTCGAGGCAATCCCAAAAGGGGATTTACCAAGCACAGTGACATATGAGCAAACGAAAGATATTGATGTAAATGCCAAAAAAACTTATTACACAAAAGTGGAAGAGGTATATACAGCAGTTGATGAGCCGAAAAAACAGGACATTGCAAATTATTATGAGGCCAGTGCGACAAAGATTCCGGTTATAATCGGAGATCTGAAAGAAGGTATCTGGTACTTTGACCGTGCAAAGACTACAATCATGACTTCCAATATTGCTTCAATCGGTGACCTTAATGCATTCGCGGAAGATCTGACTATTTATCGTGCTATCGAACGAGAAGACGTTAAGATAAGGGATAAAGAGGCGTTTGTAAATGCTTATCTTCTGCAGAAATGATGGTGAATAAATGCTGGAAAAAATAAAAAAAAGATGTGGAATTGCAGAAGGCGTTAAAGTGTATAACGAGGATATCAGCGTTTACATTGAAGATGCACTGGAGGACATGAAGACCTCCGGTGTGCCTCCTGATATTCTCAAGAAGGATACGGATGATCCGAGAGTCCTTACAGCTGTGACTTTATATGTAAAGGCATATCTTGGAAATGACCGCTCAGATACTCGAATGTATCTGGATCTGTACCGAAAAAAAGTTTTTCGCATGACACTGGAAGGAAGTGACCTGGATGTGGAATAAAAGTATTTCGCTGCCGGTAAAGAAAAATGATCCAACGATAAATGATAATGGAATCATGATGGAGGAAACATATGAATTTATCGGTGGTATTCCGGCAGACTTCCGCGACAGTACCAGGGATGATGAGGTTCTTGCGAAACAGAATGGTTATACAGCAGACCAGGTTGTTGAGATCATGGCGTGTAATTATTCTGGAGAATCATTCCTGGTGGATGAGTCTACAGGTGAAATTTATGATATAAAGCGCAGATATCAGAAAAATAAATCCATGAAGGTGCAGCTGACTTGTCAGATGCGTGAACGTGGGAAAGCACAGGTAGGACAATGGCAAGGATGACGATAACAGGTTTTGAAGATGTTGAAGAGATGTTGAATAAGCTGGCAAATCCTTGTGAAATGGCTGAAAAAGCAGTGAATAAGGCCGCCCCAATTGTCGAAAAAAACCTGAAAACACAGATCAGATCCGCAGCTAACAGAAGGGATAAATACGGAAAACCGTATTCAACAGGCGAACTGGAAGCTTCCATAGCTGCTACAAACGCAAGAGACAATAGTCTCGGAGTGTTTGCTGTGGTAAAACCCAATGGAACTGATAAAAATGGTTTTAGAAATGCTGAAAAAATGGGTTATCTGGAATATGGTGTAAGGTCACACGGCCAGGAGCCAAGACCTGTACGCGCGGCAGCAGTAGCACAAAGCAAAAATGCAGTAATGCAGGTTATGGAAGAGGTAATTGGCGCGGAGGTGGACAAGCTGTGACAATAAATCAAAAGATAATAAATGCGTTGAAGCCTCTTGGCATTCCGGTGACATCAGATTTCTTTGGCGGTGGAAATAGTGAATATATTACCTTTAATTATGTGAAGGATGGTGCAGAACTGTTTGCGGACAATCAGCCTGTAGAGGATATATCCTTAATGCAGATTCATTATTTCCTGCCATCAACCAAGGATTACCTGGAAGCAAAAAGAAAAATTCGTAGAGTGATCCTGGAAGAAGGTGGAACGTATCCTGATGTAACCGTATTGATGGAACCAGATAATAAAACAAGACACATTGTATTCGAATGTGAATTTGAAAATGATTATGATATGGAGGAATAGCACATGGCACATATTGGTATGAAAAATCCTGTAGCAGCAAAGTGGGCAGAAGGAAACAAGTACACAGAAGGTTTCGTTGTTGCGAAAGCAATCAACTTTACTGGAACACCGAATAAAAACGAAGTTGAGCTTTTTGCAGATGATGGAGTAGCTGAGACTGATAAAAGCATAAGAGACATGGGGACTTCTCTTGGCATTGACGATCTGTCTCTGGAGAAACAGGCGAAACTGCTTGGTCATACATATGTAAAAGAGGCAGCAGGAGATTCAGGTCAGGAAGGAACTCCTGAGAGCATTGAAATCGGATCAGAAGACGAAGCTCCATACTTTGGAGTTGGTTTCTATAAGCGCAGAAAGAAAAATGGTGTGGTTAGTTTCACTGTTATCTGGCTGTACAAAGTCCAGCATAGTGAGCCTACAGAAAATGCAGAGACAAAAGGTGACACTACAAACTTCCAGACTGCCACCATTGAAGGTAAAGCATACCCAGTGGAAGTTGATGGCAAGATGTCAATCGGTAAAAAACTCGTATTTGACAGCGAAGCTAAAGCGAAAGCATGGCTAAAAAAACAGGCAGCAATTACTGAGTAAACATTGAGGGAGATCATATGAGCGACTTAAGACCAATAGGAGCTCCGGTCGTTATCGGTGGACAGGAATATAATATCCTGTTCACCATTGGAGCAATTGAAGCAATCCAGGAAACTTGTAATAAAGCATTAGTGGAAACTATGCCGGCAATTGCGAGGGTGGCAGATTTCAAAACTGATTCAGAAGACGTAAAAACATTTTATAATGTTATTGCTGCGTTTCTTACCGTAGATACAGGCAAGGAAGTAAAAGCAGAAGATATTGACGGGATTATAAAACCAGCTGAAATGAAAAAGATAGCAATTACTCTGCTGGAGGCATATGGATTTTCCATGCCGGATCCTGACAGTGACGGTGAAGATACTGAAGACGAAGAGGAAGAAAACCCAAACCAGGAGACCGGGCTATAAACGTAGCCCGGTTACTGTATGTGGGATGTAAGGTACTAAATTATAGTGAAAAAGAGGTGCTTGAGATGACACTTCGGAAATTTTATCTGATCTATAATGAGTATCTGGATTATAACGGATTAAGAAAAAAGGACGAAGAGTTAAATTTGGACACCATTTTCTGATTTTCTTCCGCAGCTCTGTTAAATGATATTGAAATTTACAGAGCTGCGGATTATAATTAAGAAAAACAGAAAGGTGGGTGGCATATGTTATTGGTAATATTGTTTGTATTGTTATTATTAGCAATACTGATAGGGACTCTGATAAAGAAATTTATCAAATGGGTTACATCACCGGTGGTGTATAAAACCCACATTGATGAAGTCCCAATATCAAAGAAATAAATATAAATAAAAATCCATGTAAAAAGAGCATCTCAGTTTGAGGTGCTCTTTTTATGTGGATTTTTTGTTGGGAGGACTAACTATGGCAGGAAAGAAAATTGGAATTGTACTTGCACTGGACGGAGAAAGACAATTTTCACAGGGCGTATCAAATGCGAAAAAAGAAAGTGCAATGCTTAACTCTGAACTGAAAAAACTCAGCACAGAATATAAGGGAAATGCCAATTCTCTTGAATTTCTGACTAAAAAGCAGGAAAACCTGTCAAAGCAGACTGAGAGTTATCAGAAAAGGGCGGAGTCTGCGAAAAAAGGACTGGAAAATGCACAGAAGGTATCGCAGAAAGCGGCGCAGAGATATGAAGAACTTTCCAAGGCATTGAAAGATGCTGAAAAAGCCCAGGGAAACATGCAGAAATCTGGAAAGGATGGTACAAAAGAGTATCAGCTGCAGTCAAAGGAAGTGGAAAGCCTTCAGAAGGCTGTTGAAAAACAGGGATTGGAGTGCCAGAAGTGCGAAGGAAAAGTATCGGACTGGTCTAAAAAAGTTAGTGACGCCGAGAATGATATAGAAAAAAATAACCAGGCTTTAAAACAGAATGAGAAGTATCTGCAGGAAGCACAAAATGCTACGGATAAATGCGCAAAGAGCATAAACGAATATGGAAAAGAAACAACGACGGTTATCACTACTACGAAAGAGTTCGGAGAGAGCTTGAAGGAAGGTTTTGGAGAAGCTTTAGCAGCAAAGGGCCTGGAACTTGCAGGAGAAGCTATTTCGGCAATTGGTGATAAGGCAAAGGAAGCAGCAGAGTATGTGGTGGAAGTCGGAAGTTCCTTTGAAGCTGGAATGAGTGAAGTGGAGGCTATCTCTGGAGCAACCGGATCAGAGCTGGAAGCACTGGAAAATAAGGCAAAGAGCCTTGGAAGTAGTACGAAATTCTCTGCAACGGAAGCAGCCAACGCGATGACAAATATGTCCCTGGCCGGATGGTCTGTAAACCAGACTCTTTCTGGTATTGATGGCGTTCTACAGTTGGCAGCCGCTTCCAATATGGATCTGGCAGATGCATCCCAGATTGTTACAGACAATATCAGTACTTTTAATCTGGAAGCTTCACAGTCAACTCATTTAGCAGATATGATGG
Source organism: Blautia faecis (assembly GCF_027662325.1). Taxonomy (NCBI): domain Bacteria; kingdom Bacillati; phylum Bacillota; class Clostridia; order Lachnospirales; family Lachnospiraceae; genus Blautia; species Blautia faecis. The sequence continues at coordinate 12,389 of NZ_JAQDKY010000052.1, forward strand.
CATATGCACAAGCAAACAGTTCTACTACAGCAGCAGAGCTGGGCGAGGCATATAAGAACTGTGGTGCCAATATGAATGCCGCCGGTCAGGACATTGAGACCACTACCTCTTTCCTGGAAGCATTGGCAAACAACGGACTCCGGAGCAGTGAAGCTGGTACCTCCCTTGCTGCCATAATGAGAGATCTGACCAGTAAGATGAAGGACGGAAAGATTGCCATTGGTGATACTTCTGTAGAAGTCATGGATTCCAACGGAAACTTCCGCGACATGACGGACGTCCTAAAAGATGTAGAAAATGCTACAGATGGAATGGGAGATGCACAGAAACAGGCGGCTCTCATGTCAACCTTTACGTCTGACTCCATTAAGGGCTTGAACATGCTTCTTAATACCGGCGCTGATCAGGTGGCTGGCTATGAGGAGAGTCTGAGAAATTGTTCTGGTGCTGCTTCTGATATGGCAGATACCATGCAGGATAATCTGCAGGGAAAATTGACAGAGCTTAGTTCTGCTACTGAGGGACTGGGAATTGCGGCGTATGATTACATTTCAGGTCCTTTGCAGGATGGTGTGGAACTGCTTACTGATATTGTATCTGGCTTAACAGACGTGATTACACCTCAAAAAGATGCAATGGAAGAAATGTACGATGAAGTTGTACAATCCTCCCAGAAAGTTGCAGATAATGTACAGGCGATTGACGATCAGTTTACCGGAACCCTGAATTCAGTGGAAAATGTAGGCGCTCTGGCTGACAGACTGGAAGAGTTAAATAATGTTGAAGATAGAACAGCTGTCCAGAAACAGGAAATGGCATCCATCGTGGACAAATTGTCACAGTCCATTCCAGAACTGGCTGGTGCTTATGATGATGAAAATGATAAACTGAGTGTAACTAATGATGAGCTGGAAAAACTGGTAGAAAACTATCAGCAAACAGCAATCCAACAGGCGGTAATTGCAGCCACACAGGATTTAATCAATGAGTCTTTAGCGGCACAGGTCCAGCTGGATAAAGCACAGGAACAGAAAAAAAACACTGAAGATAGAATGGAACTCTTGGAAAAAGAGAGAGAATTAATTGTAAAGCTCCAAGAGGAAAGACAGAAAGCCAGCGTAGATCCAAGTTATCAAGTTGATATTGATTTTCCAACAGAGAAAACAAAACTTTATACAGAGGCATTAAAAAAAGGTGCAATAACACAGGATGAATTTAATTATGCTATGGAACATCTAAGCGATAGTAGCAGCGAATTGGATTCACGTTTGGATGTTATTGATGGAAGAACAGTAGCATATGGTGATGCAACTGGAATAGCAGCTACGAGCATAGCTGATTGTGCAGAGAAAACGGAAGGATATTCTCAAGCAATTGAGGAAAATCAAAAAACAATTGATAAATGCTCGGAAGAACAGGAAAGATATGCCAAAAGTGCAGAAAACATTACAAAAGCAAAAAAGGATAATACTGAATCAACAGAAGACAATACAAAGGCGCAAGAAGATAATGCTGATGCAATCCAAGCAACCGGATTGGCGGCAGCGGGAGCTGGTACAGCCCTGGAAGGGTTCAACAAAACCATGGAACGCTCCCAGGAAGCCGCGGACGCTGCTAAGACTGCCATGCGTCAGATCCTGGATGAATACAATTCCACCATGGATTCTATCAAGGCTGATTTGCAGGATAAAATCAGTTTTGCAGATAAATTCGATGGTGGGGATGATATCACCACAGAGCAGATGAACGAAAACCTGCAGTCCTGGGTGGATGGAATCCAGAACTATCAGCAGAATCTCCAGCGCCTAAAAGAAGCCACAGATGAGAGCGGGCAAGCGATCTTTTCCGCAGAGTTTATCCAGGCAATCCAGGAGCAAGGAACTGATGCGGCTAATATGCTCCAGCACATGGTATGGACTCTGGATAACCAGGGAGAATACGGTGTTGAACAGCTGAAAGGTATCTCCAAGAAGTGGACTGATGCAATGGACATTTCTGAGGATACAGCAACGGTGATGGCGGCAAACAAGACCGCTTATGAGTTGGCAGTGGGAGAGCTTGGATCCACAGATTATGATTTTTCTGATCTGCGCGAGTCCATTGACAATGCCGTTGCTTCGGCTGTAGAAGGCTGGGCTGAGCTTCCGGCAGCCACACAGGAATCTCTCATGCAGACTGTCCAGATGGCGCAGGAATGCGGTGTACAGATCCCAGAGGGACTTGCAGATGGAATTGCAAGCGGTGAGATAACCCCTCAACAGGCAATAGATCAGCTGAACGGAACTATTGAAGGAACAATCCAGGGCGTGGCAGAAATCGCCAATAAAGCGGGTATCCAGATCCCGGAAGAAATCCAGGCAGGAATTAATGCCGGTGGTACGCAGGCGGTATCAGCTATGCAGGAACTTCTGGCACTGATCCAGCAGCAGGCAGCAGATGCACAGTCTGCAGGTGAAGATGTGGGTACTGCTGTAGGAGAAGGAACCCAGAATTCAATTAAAGATCAGCAGTCTGGCGTTGAACAGGCTGGTGGCGAGATGGCGTCCGCCGGAGCGAAGGCAGCCGAAGAGAAAAAAGGCGAATACGAGAAAGCCGGAACGGTAGCCGCTCAGCTGTATCAGACTGGTATAAATTCCGGAAAAAGTGGCGCAATCAGCGCTTCCGGAACCATGGCAAGCCAGGCAGTGGCCGCGGTTCGGACCTATCAGAATAGCTTTTACACTGCGGGATACAACGCGGCTGCTGGTGTAGCACAAGGTATATCAGCAGGCCAGTCCCAGGTCATCAGCGCTTCAATAAGAATGATCAATGCAGGTATTGCCGCAGCCAAGGCAGCAGCAGAGATCCATTCTCCATCAAAGAAATTTGAGAAAGAAGTCGGCTATCAGTTACCTGCAGGTACTGCGTCTGGTATAACTAAAAACACAAAGGTAGCAACTGCAGCCGCTGGAAAAATGTCCCAGTCTGTGTTGAAAAACGCCACCAGCTGGCTTAAGCAATACAATAAGAGCCATGAAGCTTCCCTGGACAATGAAAAATGGTACTGGCAGCAGATACGTGATACAGCTGTGAAAGGATCCACGGCCTATAAACAGGCAACCGCTCAGCTCAATAAGCTTAACAGCAGTTCCACGATCAGCAAGGCACTGAGCAGCAGTATAAAGAACAATTTTGGTGTATCCAAAGAAAAAGTTACCGGATCCGGAGATAATCAAAAGAAAACTACTAAGGATGCAGAAACTTATAATTCTGAGGTTCTCAGTGCTGCTGAAAAACGGCTGGAAAAGTACAAGACATTACATGCTACCTCTTTAGCCCAGGAGAAAAATTACTGGACCACCGTTCGAAAGAATTTAAAGAGCGGAACTGATGCCTGGTATGAAGCAACACAAAAGATCCAGGAACTGGACACGCAGATCTACGAGGAAAAGCAGGAGAAGCAGGAAGAGGCAGCCAAAGCCAGAGAGGAAGCTGCAAAGACCCAGGCTTCAGTACAGAAATCCCTTATGGAGACCTACCAGACCTATTATTCCATGTCCGCCAGGGCAGAGATGGAATATTGGGATATTGCCAGAAAACAGTTCACAGCCGGCGCGGATGAGCGCATAGAAGCAGATAAAAAGTACCTGGAAGCCAAAGAAGATTACGAAAAAGAACAGCTGCAGCTTGATGAAGATTACAATGATAAGCGGGAAAAGCTTGAAAAAGAACTAAATGAGACCATACAGGATCTAGAAGAAAAAAGGAACAGTGCCATAGCTGATCGGAAGAAAGACATCCTTTCATCCATGAATAACTATGATGCCTGGGATGCTTCCGGATATACTGCAGATCGTCTGATTTACAATATGAATACCCAGGTTGAGGGACTGAAACTGTGGGAAAACCAGTTACAGGAACTGAGCGGAAAGGGACTTTCAGAGGGGCTGCTGCAGGAATTGAAAGATGCAGGACCAGAAGCAGCCGCCAATATTTACAGCCTGAATCAGATGACTGCAGAGCAACTGGATGAATTTAACAAGCTTTGGGAAGAAAAGCAGGAGATAGCAGACCGGCAGGCAAAAAAAGATACACAGGCTACGCGGGATGCTATTGACCAGCAGATAAGTGACACCAGGAAAGATTATAAGAAACAGCTGGATGATCTGGCGGCTGAAAATGCTTCCGCGGTTGCAAAGCTGAATGAGGGCTTATCTACCGGCCTGAAGTCTCTGGTGGAACAGGCTGGCCAGATTGGTGAGGACATTGTAGGGAGTCTGATCGCCGGAATTCAGAAAGCAGGAACCGGCGAGACATTGCTTGATGTAAATGTATCGCCGGCTGGAAAAAATGTGTCAGCTTCTTTCGAAACCAGTGGAGCAACTGCTTCCAGTTCAGCTTCTTCCGGATCCGGCACTTCTGGAAATATATCCAAGACAGAAATTGCGCCGGCGCAAAAGAAAGAACTGGATAAAGTGACTGTGGGCGTAGCTGAGGAACCGGCAGAGATTGCAGAAGTACAGAAGCTGATAAATGCAAGCAAGGCGCATAAGAAATCCGTGTCGGATGCAGAGAAAAAGAAACATTCAGATTTGTGGCAGTATATTGTAAAAAAATACGGCAGGAGTGTGAATGATTCCACTGTAAAGAAGATAGCAGATGCCCTTAGCGTGGAAGCGGATGCAAAGCCGTCATCTAAGCAGAAGAAAGCTATACTGGCGGCAATGAAAAAGCGGGGACTTCGAACCGGAGCAGAGAATATCCTGGAAGATCAGCTGGCATGGCTCTTTGAAAATAACGCACAGGAGTATGTCCTTCGTAAATCGGATGGAGCGATCATGCAGAATATGCTTACCGGTGATAAAGTGATCAATCCACAGGGGGCAGAAAACCTTTATAATTTTGCTACAAACCCGGACCGGTTCCTGGCAGACAGATCTCTGGATGTAGGGGCTGCCGGAATTGAAAAGCTTAACAGGCTGATCCGGCAGCAGTCTGAACGGCAGACGAAGCTGGCTGGAAGCTCACAGGCAGATAATGCCGATATTTTGAGCAAAATGGATTCAATGATGAGAACCATGGAAGCCATGACGGAGAGCATGATAAGCACCATGAAGAACTTAAAGGTATTCATGGATAAAGACAAATTGGTCGGAGAAATCCGGGAAGACATAAATATCAAGAATGAAATGGCAGCTACAAGGCATACAAGGGGGCGGCTGAGATGAAAATAAATGGCTGGGATATATCCGGGGCACAGGCCAGGCAGTGGAATGTGACTCCGGATTTTTCAAGTATCGAAAATGAAAGCGAATGGCAGAGGGGCAGCCCACTGCCATTTTTCGTCAACGGTTCCATCGGGTTCAAAACAATACAGATCACTTTCCTGGTATATGGCGCGGATCGGAATGAAATCCTGCAGAACTGCAGCACCTTGCTTTCCAAGATGATGTCCGAGTCGGTCATCCTGGAACTGGATAAGTTCGACCATAAATTTTGCGGATATATGGTAAAACATGATTTTGCTGAAAACCCACTTGGAAAACTGCGGGTAACATCCAATAGACTGAGCAGGATTACGGTTGATTTTTCATGCTATGAATACGCTGAAAAACCGGATGGTTCTCCATATTCACAGTCTGCATCCGGAATGTTGGAAATAGCAATAACAAACCCTGGAAATATCTGGACGCCCTGCATAGTGGAAATTACTCCGCGTGCTGCAGGTGCGTCAGCATTCACGGTTAAGGGAATTAATCGTAATCCGGATACAGGGGAGAGCCTGCCGGTTACAATCAGGAATACAACAAAGGATAAAACCGTTATCCTGGATGGTGAAACCGGAAAAATCACAGAGGCAGGAGTAAATAAATCCGCTGATGTAGACATCTGGAGCCTGCCGGTACTTATGCCGGGAACGAACAGAATCACATTGGATAATACCTGGATGGATATCACGGTTAAATACCGTCCAAGATTTATGTAATTGCGGAAAAATCGCCAGGAATGTTGAAAAAACAGAAATTTTTCAAAGAAATATGTGTGTTAAGGAGGATTTTTGAAAGTGACAAATCAGGAAATGATATTAGCATACAATGGGATTATGCAGTTCCAGAATATGGAACAAAAGAAATTTGAAGAATCAGGGAAGAAAATTCTTTCCGGAAAAATTCAGCTTGCTTTTTCAATTAATAAAAATAAAGCAGCAATTGTTCAGGCATTGCAGCCATATGAGGAAACGAAGAAATCAATCATTGAAGAGTACAGAGACACAGCCGCAGAACGGAAGGCCTGGGAGGAAGAGCAAAAAGCTGCAGAGGCAGAAAAACGACCTGTGCAGGATATAAGCATAAGTCTCCGTCCAGGTAAAAGTATGGAGGAGTATCAAAGAAAACTTAATGAGCTGGCAATCCAGGAAACCGATTTTGAGCCTAAAAAAGTGCCATTATCATTATTTGAAGGGCTGGATCTGACCAGCGCAGAGCTGGAACCGTTTATTTTTATGATTTCTGAAGATTAAAAGAAGGAGGCCCTATGCTTAAGATCTACGATACAAACCACAATGCCATAGGGCATATTGTTAAATACAAGGACTTAAAGATTGAGGGCGACGTTACTACAGGTGACCGGACGCTCTCTTTTACATACATGGCCCGTCATCATGAAATCTGTGAGGAATTCTATATTGAGACTCAGGATGATGAATATGTAGTAAAAGAAAAAGGTGTGAGTACAGATGGATTTCTTTCTTTTGTAGCAGTGCTGAACCTGGAAGAACTGGAAGCTAAACCATGGAGCTCTTTCAGCATTGCAGATTCCACAATTTCAGATGCGGCCAAGCTTGCCCTGGCTGGATCCGGCTGGACAGTGGGTGAATGCACGGTGACAAAGAAAAGAAATGCAGGTATCCTGCAAACGAACACGCTTGGAGTAATCCAGAAGCTGTGCACCGCATTCATGTGTGAAGTTGTTTATGACACCAAGAAAAAGACGGTATCATTTTATGAGCAGGTTGGACAGGATAAGGGAACCTTTTTCCTTACCGGGCTCAATCTTAAAAGACTGCAGAGAAAAGGCAGTTCCTACGATTATTACACAAGAATTATTCCAATTGGACAGGACGGACTTACTGTTGAATCGGTAAATGATGGAAAGAACTATCTGGAAAATTATCAGTACACGAAAAAAGTTAAGACATACATCTGGAAGGATGAATCCTATACGGATGCTGCAGCATTGAAGGAAGATGCAGAAGCGAAACTGAAGGATCTGTCTAAGCCGGAAGTATCTTACAGCGCTGATATTATCAATCTGGCGAAACAGAAAGCTGGATACAGTGGATTCTCTTTTTCTCTGGGAGATACAATCACATTGATTGATGCCGCTACCGGGATACGTGAAAAACAGCGGATTATCAAGCTTACACAGTATCCGCAGAATCATACGAAAGATGAGTGCGAACTGGCGAATAAGCTTCCGTCTTTCGAAGAAGCCAGGGAAAAGCTCCAGGCGGCACAGGAGATTATCAATACTGTAATCAGTGATGATGGACGGTACACAGGAACGATCAATGTATCGGATATTTTGCATTTTGAAGAGGGGGTATCCGGAAGTGGTGCGGTTGGAAATCTTCAGGGACTATATAATGCTCTGAATGGAGATCTGTCTGAGTTAAAAGTATCTGTTGGACAAATTGAAACCAACTACATTAAAGCGGAAGACGCTGATTTAAAATATGCAACAATAAAAAAGCTGGAAGTGGAACAGGAAAAAGTAAAAAATCTGGATGTATTATACGGAAACATCAAGAATCTTCTTTCCGGAGCTGCCGGTATCGGAGAACTACAGAATATTCACCTCACATCACAGAATGCAGTATTGGAAGAAGCTTTAATTAAAAATGCAGTAATTCAATATGTTTCTGTGGGAGATTTACAGGCTGGAACAATCCTTACAAGCAAATTCACCATAATGGATCCAGATGGAGGACTTCTGATCAAAGGTCCCACAGCGCAGTGGAGTGACAAAAACGGAAATGTTCGTATTCAGATTGGTCAGGATGTCAGGAAGAATTTTACATTTTCTTTATTTGATGAGACTGGTACTGGTGTACTTATTGATTCAACCGGAATCAAGGAAAAAGCCATTGCTGACGGTTTGATCGTAAATAAGATGGTATCCGATGATGCAGCCATTGCCGGCACAAAGCTTGATATTCCGTCTGTGGTATCGGCAATTAATGGAAGTGATTCAACTATTAAGAGCAGCCGGATCTGGATGGATGAATCCGGACAATCTTTGAACCAGATGTATACCCGGCTGGATCAGAATATTACAGTTATTGATCAGAGCGCTTCAGAAGCCAAAAAGACAGCAGCGGCTGCAAACAGTACTGCATCTGCAGCAGCGGATACCGCACAGCAGGCGCTTTCAGTATTATCAGGTATCTCTACTCTGGATGCTCTTGGAGCTTCCCTGGATAATGATTCCCATGTGGTTCATACCAACACGGATGGATCCGGGGGAGATTACAGCGATTGCTATACAAGGATGACGGTGTATTTAGGAGATACGGATGTATCATATGATGCGGTTTTTGAAGTGGCGGTATCAGAAGGAGTTTCCGGTAACTGGAATGCGAAGCTTAGAACATATTATGTAAAATCAATGTCCACGGATGATGGATATGTTGATATAGAAGCAGTGTATGGCTCCGGTGAAAGATATTTAACTACCCGGTCAGGTTTGCGACTGACTACCCGATCCGGTGCTTACCTTACTGCAATATGCGGTGGCTCACGCATCAAAAAGAGATTTTCCATCAGCAAAGCGAAAGACGGAAAGATTGGTATTAACTACAATCTGCGGGCGTCTGTTCTTGCTATCCGTAAGCAAAAAGATGGAAAAACATTGATTCCGGCAAGTGTGACTTTTTCCGCGCTGGAGTTGGATAATGGTACAGTACACAGCTATACAGGGCGGTACAAAGTGGAAGAGTCCACAGATGGCATAAATTATACCGTAAAATATCAGCCGACTGCTGATGAATTGCAGAAGGTTTATACACCTTCAAGTTCTGACATTAAAGCAATTCGCGCTACATTATACGCCGCAGGCAGCAGTACACAGGAGCTGGACAGCCAGACAGTTATTGTTCTGGCAGATGCAGAAGGCCTGAGTAGTGATATAGCCGCTGCTCAGAAGACTGCAGACCAGGCTAAGGAAGCCATTGCAACAACTCAGCAGAATGTAACGAAGATAGAATCAAGTGTAAAAGGCTTTGAGGCATCTTTGAAGGAAACAAATTCGGAACTTCAAGGTGTAACAGATGGAACGCTTCTGTATAACATTCGGTACTTGGACAACGGAAATGACACAACGACATTGTACGCGACAGTCTACCAAAAGGGAAAGGATGTAACAAAGAACTATCCGGACAAATGGTTTACCTGGAGGCGAAAGACTGAATCAGGAGAATACTATCTGGGATATGGCTATCAAATTACAGTTCAGAACAAAGATTACGAATTCGGCGGCGCCTGCGCCGGCAGATTCACAACCTACGACACATATAACCTTACAACCAAATCCGGAAAATATCTTACCACAAGATCCGGAAAACCAATAACAATATGGAGGGAAAACTAATATGGCAGATCAAGCAATAAATGCACTTTCAACCAAAACAGCCCCAGAAACCTCAGATCAGCTGCTCCTTGTTGGCGCAGGAGAACCACAGCTGATTGACTACGATAAATTGGCAGATGCGATTCTGAATAAAATTACATCAAAAAATTATGATTTGGATGCCGGACAGATGACACTTCTAGCGGCACTCAACAAATTAAATAGTGAGAGCTTCAATAATG
>NZ_JAQDKY010000053.1:0-21243 GCF_027662325.1 Blautia faecis
ATTGCGGGAATGATTTTTCAAACGGGCTCTAACATGTTAACTGACAACAAATATATCCATAAAAAATGTTTAAAATCTCATAATTAGGGTTATAATTAATAAGAAGATAAAAATAGACAATATTTTTATGAAAAGAAATGCCATTTTCTATGTTTCACGTGAAACATTATGTGGCGAGATAAATTTAAAAGTGTTATAATAGCAATAGCTATATGATAAGATTGCAGAACCTGTAGGATGGTGATGTGATCTATAAACTTTGGTTATTGTGTGCAATTAAAAATTGCAAAATGTTTCACGTGAAACATTTTTTATATAATAAGAAATTCTGTTGAAATTTTCTATTATATAAAAAGCCCTACTAGGCAGGATCACACTGCGGCAGAAAGTTAGATGGCGCTCGAGGTGCCCCGCCGTAGGTGGAGAATCCTGCAAGCAGGCTTCTTTTTTACAATTAAACATGTTGCTTTTTATAAAAATGTTGTGTGAACAGTAACCTAAATAATATGAAAGGGAGGGTTGATATTGGGCAGAACGATTGCGGTTGCTAATCAGAAAGGCGGCGTTGGTAAATCTACCACAGCCATTAATCTTTCTGCATGCCTGGCAGAACAGGGAAAAAAAGTTCTGACAATTGACATGGATCCTCAGGGAAACACTACCAGTGGATTAGGTGTTGATAAAAATGAAGTAGAAGATACCTTGTATGAACTTCTGGTAGGACAGTCCGATGTTGAGAAGACGATTGTCAAAGATGTAGTAGAAAATGTAGATTTGATACCATCAAATGTAAATCTGTCTGGCGCAGAGATTGAGCTTGTTGGTATTGATAATAAAGAATACATATTGAAAGAGATTACTGACAAAATAAAGAATAATTATGATTATATTATTATTGATTGTCCCCCATCTCTGAATATGCTTACTATTAATGCACTTACTGCTGCGACATCTGTTTTGGTTCCGATTCAGTGTGAGTACTATGCATTGGAAGGATTATCACAGCTGATACATACTATTGATCTGGTAAAGGACAGGCTGAATAATGATCTTGAGATTGAGGGCGTTGTGTTTACTATGTATGATGCCCGTACAAATTTATCGCTACAGGTAGTAGAGAATGTTAAGGAAAATCTTCAGCAGAATATTTACAAGACCATTATTCCGAGAAATGTCAGACTGGCAGAAGCTCCAAGTTACGGACAGCCGATTACTCTTTATGATCCGAGATCCACAGGAGCAGAAGCTTATCGCCTTCTTGCGGAAGAAGTGATAAACAGGGAGGTTGAGTAATGGCAGTTAAAAAGAAAGGTCTTGGAAGAGGTCTGGATGCTCTTTTCCCGGAGAAGTCAGTGAAGCCAGCTGAAAAAAAACAGGAGCAAAAGCCAGTTGCCACAAATGAAAGCTTACATCAGCAGGAAGAAGGTTCTTTGAATGCTTCAGCAGTGAAGAGTGCTGCAGAAACAAAAGATACAGCACAAGCTGCAGTAGTTGAAGAACCGAAGAAATCTGAAATGCTTGTGAAGATTTCAAAGGTAGAGCCAAACAGAACTCAGCCACGCAAGCAGTTTGATGAGGATGCTTTATTGGAATTATCTGAATCAATTAAGCAGTTTGGCATCTTACAGCCACTTCTGGTTTCGAATAAAGGCGATTACTATGAAATTATTGCGGGCGAGAGAAGATGGAGGGCAGCCAAACTTGCCGGATTGAAAGAAGTTCCGGTAATCATTAAGGAATTTAATGATCAGCAGGTAGTTGAGATTTCCCTGATTGAAAATATTCAGCGGGAAGACTTAAATCCAATAGAGGAAGCGATGGCCTATAAGCGCCTGATCGATGAATTTAAGCTGAAACAGGATAATATTGCAGAACGCGTTTCTAAGAGCAGAACTGCAGTGACTAATTCCCTTCGCCTTTTGAAATTGGATGAAAGAGTTCAGCAGATGCTGATTGATGAGATGATTTCAGCTGGGCATGCTCGTGCAATTCTTGCAATTACAGACAAGGATAAGCAGACAAGTGTGGCAATGAAGGTTTTTGATGAGAAATTAAGCGTTCGAGAGACTGAAAAACTGGTAAAACATATTGTGGAGCCACCGAAGAAAACTCAGAAGACGGTAAATACAGCTGAAGATGCGATTTACGAGAGTCTCGAGGAGAAAATGAAGGGCATTATGGGAACCCGGGTTTTTATCCACAGAAAGAAAAATAATAAAGGTAAAATTGAAATTGAATATTATTCCAGAGATGAACTGGAAAGAATCATTGAGTTGTTTGAATCAATAAGATAAGGAGAGTGCATGAGCAGTATTTTTGACAGCCTGGGAATTGACCCGGGTATCATTATTATTTTACTGCTGATTCTGACCATCGTTCTGGCGGTGAATGTATTCAGCAGCAAAATGAGGCTTAGCCGTTTGGAACGTAAATACAAAATGTTCATGAAAGGCAGTGACGCACAATCTCTTGAGAAAGTTTTTGTACGAAAATTCGCCCAGATTGACCGCCTTTATGAAGCAAAAGAGGATCATGAGCACGACATCAGCTTTATCAAACATCATTTGGAATCTATGTTCAGCAAATATGGAGTTGAAAAGTATGATGCGTTCGATGATGTAGGCGGAAAACTCAGTTTTGCACTGGCTTTGTTGGATCAGGATAATTCCGGAGTAATTTTGAATGCAGTACACAGCAGAGACAATTGCTTCCTTTATCTGAAAGAAATTGTAAAGGGAGAGTCCTATGTAATGTTGAGCCAGGAAGAACTTGAAGCCCTTAGAAAAGCTGTAAATTTTGGCTTGGAAAATATTGAAAAAGATGAGTAAATTGGTTGCTGCGAACAGTTGGTAAAAAATGAATATAAGTCATAAAAAAACAGCGAAAAATGACAAAATTGTTATAAAAAATAAATAATAATGACAATATTGTTATAAAACGAAAAACAAAACAGATACTTGCCATAAAAAGAGATATGAAAAAATAAAACAGATACTTGCTGCAAAAAGAGATATGGAAAAATAAAACAGATATTTGCTATGAAAAAAAAAGTATCAGTACAGGAGGAAGACATGTTAGACATCAAATTTGTGAGAGAGAACCCGGAAATCGTAAAGCAGAACATCCGCAATAAATTCCAGGACAGCAAACTGGAGCTGGTTGACAAGGTTCTGGAGTTGGATAAGGAAAACCGCGAGATCAAACAGGAAGTAGAAGCTCTTCGTGCAGAGAGAAATAAAATTTCCAAACAGATTGGTGCTCTTATGGGCCAAGGAAAGAAGGATGAAGCAGAGGAAGTTAAGAAACAGGTTGCAGCTTCCGGTGAGCGTATTGAGGAACTTTCCAAGAGAGAGAAAGAAGTTGAGGAAGAGCTTCTGAAGGATATGATGGTAATCCCGAATATCATTGACCCATCTGTACCGATTGGTAAAGATGACAGCGAGAACGTTGAGATTGAGAAATTTGGTGAGCCTGTTGTTCCGGATTTCGAAGTTCCGTATCATACAGAAATCATGGAAGCTTTTGACGGAATCGACCTTGATAGCGCAAGACGTGTTGCTGGTAATGGTTTCTATTATCTGATGGGGGATATCGCAAGACTTCATTCTGCAGTTATTGCATATGCACGTGATTTCATGATTAACAGAGGATTCACATACTGTGTACCGCCGTTCATGATCAGAAGTAACGTTGTTACAGGTGTTATGAGCTTCGCTGAGATGGATGCCATGATGTACAAGATCGAAGGTGAGGATCTGTACCTGATCGGAACCAGTGAGCATTCTATGATTGGTAAATTTATTGACCAGATCATTCCGGAAGAAGAGCTTCCAAAAACTCTTACAAGTTATTCTCCATGCTTCCGTAAAGAGAAAGGTGCTCATGGACTTGAAGAGAGAGGCGTTTACCGTATCCACCAGTTTGAGAAGCAGGAGATGATCGTAGTTTGCAATCCAGAGGACAGCAAGATGTGGTTTGACAAACTGTGGCAGAACACTGTTGATCTGTTTCGTTCCCTGGATATTCCGGTTCGTACACTGGAATGCTGCTCTGGTGACCTGGCAGACCTGAAAGTGAAATCCCTGGATGTTGAAGCATGGTCTCCAAGACAGAAGAAATACTTTGAGGTAGGAAGCTGCTCCAACCTTGGTGATGCACAGGCACGTCGTCTGAAAATCCGTGTAAACGGAAAAGATGGCAAGAAATATCTTGCTCATACTCTTAATAACACAGTTGTTGCTCCGCCAAGAATGCTGATCGCGTTCCTTGAGAACAACCTGAATGCAGATGGAAGCGTAAATATTCCAGTTGCCCTTCAGCCATACATGGGTGGAATGACAAAAATTGAGAAAAAGTCCAAATAATTGGACTTAAAAATGAAATAGCACAAAAATACCAAAAATTGGACTTTGAGCTGAAAATAGTAATAGATCAAAAGTAAAATATCAGATGGTCCGGAGAATATCAGAATATCTGAAAAGTTGTTTGATTTGCAATAAGACTGCTTAACAGGGAGGTGATAATGTGCATAGTTATTTAAGAACTGTTGGCTTTTCAAAGGTAAAGTCACGTAAAGAAATGCAGGAAATCATTCAGGATGTGATAAATACTTACGATGAGAAAATTGCAGTGGAGAATCATCCGGATGGAGTTTTTGTACAATATTCCAAGAATTATGGCTGTGACTGTGGAATAACAGTCTGTGGACAGTATGATGAAGACAATGAGTTTCACGTAGAATATTCATTTCCATTTTTTCGCGGCACAGGAATCACCTCTCAGGAGAGTGTAGTCGTGGAGAGACACGCAGAAAAAGAGTCTTACGCAGGGGCGTGTGATGACATGCGCCTTGGCGTGACTTTGATCTTTTATCTTCAGAATCCTGCAGAATATATGCTGGAGAAGTATAAGGGGAATGTGCGTGAAGGACAGCCACTGACGATTACAGGACTGGCAAGAGAAGGGAAGATCCTTTTTCCGGTCCAGAAAGATAAAGAAGCTGTAAAAGTAGAGCGGGAGCTGACAAAAAACCGCAATAATCTGATCGCGGCTGCCAGAAATGGTGATGAAGAAGCCATGGAAGACCTTACAATGGAAGATATGGATATGTATTCCATGATTTCTGAGCGTATTGTTACAGATGATGTGCTGACAATTGTGGATACCTGTTTTATGCCTCATGGAATTGAATGTGATCAGTATAGTGTGATGGGCGAAATCGTGGATTTTGTGAATTTTAAGAACATTCTCACTGGTGAGAAACTGTGCCAGATGACTATCGAGTGCAATGATATCCAGTTCGATGTGTGTATAAACTGTGCGGATCTGCTGGGCGAACCGGCTGTGGGACGCAGATTTAAGGGGCTGATTTGGCTGCAGGGGCAGCTGCATTTTTAGACGAATCTTTAGATTCATCTAGAGCGTGTTTGAAAAATCATTCCCGCAATCTGCATGCCCCACTTTGCGGTATATTTCACCCGAATTCGGTCGCCGCAGCCCGCTACGACGCCCTCATCCGAGCGAAATCTCCCACAAATTGTGACGCACATTTTGTAGAAAGCCTTTTTCAAACACGCTCTAATTTAAGTTATAAAAACAATCTCAAAGTTAATAAAAAAGCTCTTGACAACTTCGAAAAAAGCTCCTATAATGCAGAACTATCAAAAAGCAAACGAAACTACAAAGGCGTAGAACACTTCAATGTGTCTGCGCCTTTTTTGTTTCCAGGCTTAAAAACAATCTTTTTACGAGGAGGAAATCAACTATGAAAAAATTCAAAACAATTTCAATGGGACTGGTACTTACAATGGGACTGATGACTGGCCTTGGTGCAACTCAGGTATTTGCAGATGATGAGAAAGTTTACAAGATCGCATGTGACCAGGCATATGCTCCATTTTCCATTCAGCAGGATGATGGAAGTTATAAAGGAATTGATGTAGAACTTCTGGCTGCAATTGCAGAGGAAGAGGGATTCGAATATGAGTTGACTCCTATGGATTTCTCAGGTATCATCCCGGCACTGGTTTCAGGAACAATTGATGGTTCTATTGCAGGAATGAATATCACAGATGAGAGAAAAGAGAGCGTTGATTTCTCTGATGGATATTATGAATCTGGTTCTGCACTGGTTGTAAATAAGGATGATGATTCCATTTCTGATTTTGATGATCTTAAGGGAAAAGTTGCAGCATGCAAGGAAGGAACTACCGGTCAGCTGTGGTGTGAAGATCATGCTGATGAATACGGATTTGAGACAACTGTTTATCCGGATTCTGTAAGTATGATGATGGCAGTTGCAAACAAACAGGCTGATTTCCTTATCGAGGATTATCCGGTAATCAGCTATCAGATCAAGATTGGTGAGCAGGAAGATCTGAAAGTTGCCATTGACGCAATCGAGGAAGCACCTCAGAATGGATTTGCTGTAAAGAAAGGCGAGAATGCTGATCTTCTTAAAATGTTTAACGAAGGACTTCAGAAAATCAGAGATAACGGCAAATATGATGAGATTATTGCTGAATATGAATAAAAAAGACAGACAGAAAGCTGCATAATAAAGCAATATTAAAGTCAACGGAAAATATATTTTTACTCATAACTGTAAGGTGTTGAAATGTTATGAGCAGAAGAAATAATCATTGAAAAGTAAAACTGAATCGTAAAAAGGCATTCAAGGGAGAACGCATATAAAAAGCGTTCTCCCTTGCACTTTTTACAGGAAAACAAACTTATTGAAAAATGGATGCTGTTTGCAGGTAATGTTGCGGAAAATATTTGGGCTGAATGGAGCAAACAGCAATAAAAGGAACTTTTTAAAGGGAAACAAAAAGAAATCCGATAATAAAGAGGTACAATATGGCAGATTATTTTTCTAATTTTGTTGAATACTTTCCACGGCTGATGGAAGGTCTGAAACTGACAATTATAATAGCGATTTTTGGTATTCTCCTGGCGGTGGCGCTTGGTATTATACTTTGTATTTTTTCTATCAGCAATAGTCGTATCTTACAGAAGATTGCCAGTGTGTATATCACAATTATAAGAGGTATTCCGCTTATGATTCTGGCGCTTTTTTTGTATTTTGGCGTAATTAAAAACTCCCTGACCCTGGTGCTGGCTGCAATTATTATTTTGGGAATTAATGCTTCTGCATATATGGCAGAAATTTTCCGGGCAGGTATTCAGGCCATTGATTATGGTCAGATGGAAGCAGCGAGAAGTCTTGGTTTAAGCTATTTTCAGACTATGAGAAAAATTGTTCTTCCACAGGCGGTAAAAATTATGATCCCGTCTCTTATGAACCAGTTTATCAGCAGCCTGAAAGATACTGCAATTCTTTCCGCAATCAGTGTTAATGAGTTGACAATGACTGCCAAAACCATTATTGCAAGAAACTACAAAGCCTTTGAATTATATTCCTATGCCGCAATCATTTATATTGTATTGATTACAGCTCTTACATGGCTTTCCAAGAAAGTAGAGCGCAGACTCAGCTATGATAAACGTTAGGAGAAATGAATTATGGCAATTATCGAGGTAAAACATTTACATAAAGTATTTGGAGATCTGGAAGTTCTGAAGGACATCTCCTTTAATGTAGAAGAGGGCGAAGTGATTTGCCTGATCGGACCGTCCGGTTCCGGAAAATCCACCCTGCTCAGATGCCTGAACAAACTGGAAGAGAAGCAGGATGGCGATATTGTGATTCTTGGAGAAAATATTTCCGAGATTAAGAAAATCAATCAGTTCCGTGAAAATATTGGAATGGTATTTCAGCATTTTAATCTTTTTCCAAACTATACTGTGCTGCAGAATATGACTTTGGCACCAACTATGCTGAAAAAAATGTCAAAAGCGGAGGCTGTAAAAAAGGCAGAACAGCTTCTGGACAGAGTTGGATTGCTGGATAAAAAGGACGTGTATCCTGTAACCTTATCAGGTGGTCAGAAACAGCGTGTGGCAATTGCCCGTGCGCTTGCAATGAACCCGAAGATTATGCTGTTTGATGAGCCTACCAGTGCATTGGATCCGGAGATGGTTGGAGAAGTTCTGGACGTTATGAAAGAGCTTGCCAGAGAAGGTATGACTATGGTTGTAGTTACACATGAAATGGGATTTGCAAGAGATGTTGCGGACAGAATCATTTTTATGGATGACGGTTACATTGTAGAAGAGGAAAAACCGGAAGAAATGTTTGCACATCCGAAGACGGAAAGATGCAGGAACTTCCTTGCAAGTGTGCTGTAAATTGAAAACTAGTATCTATGCTCAGTCAATATTGTTATGAAAGCTGGCAGCTATGCACCTATAGTGTGTTTTTATCTGCCGGCCTCATTTGCAATCTGTGGCATTAAATAAGCAAAAAAACTGCAGTGGACAGGACGGCAGAAGAGTTTGGGCCACTCATATCATCTAATAAGGAGCGTGGTCAAAGTTGTATCCATGCATACATATCAATCTGGATAAAATTGCAGAGAATGTAAGAGTCATGAAAGATCTGACTGAAAAACATCATATAGAAATAACTGGTGTAACCAAAGTTTTTGGTGGCGAGGAAAGGATTGCTCAGACTCTGGTGAACCAGGGGATAAAAAGGCTGGGAGATTCCAGAATTGAAAACATCAGAAATTATGAAAATCTGCCTTGTGAAAAGTGGCTGATCCGTATGCCATCTATATCTGAGGCGAGAGAAGTGGTGCAGTTCTGTGATGTGTCGGTAAACTCTGAGCTTGAGACACTGAAAGCACTTAACCAACAGGCCATACAGTTGAAAAAGAAACACAAAGTAATTCTGATGGTGGATCTGGGAGATCTGCGGGAAGGCTATTTTAAAGAAGAACATCTGGCAGAAGCGATAAACTATGCAAAGCAGGCAAAGGGGTTGGATTTGTATGGACTTGGTACAAATCTGACCTGTTTTTCTTTTGTACAGTCTGATGAGGAAAAAATGAACCGGCTTCTTGGTCTGGCAAAGAAATACGATGCATCTGTATGTATCAGTGGTGGCAATTCTGCGACTATTCACCTGATGCTGGAAAACGGGATTCCGGAAGGAATCAATAACCTTCGTCTTGGTGAGTCTGTGCTGTTTGGCAGAGAACGGACAAACTATGAGTATTTGCCGGGAACCAGCAACGACGCATTTATCATGGAAGCTGAGATCATTGAATCTAAAGAAAAGCCGTCTATGCCGATCGGAAAGATTGGTGCGGACAGTTATGGTCATGTGCCTGTTTTTACAGACAGGGGAATTCGAAAGAGAGCCATCTGTGCCCTTGGCAGACAGGATGTTGACGTAGAAACCATGTGGCCGGTAGATGAAGGCGTGGAAATCATCGGAGCCAGTAGCGATCATCTGATTGTGGATGTAACGGACTGCGAGAAAGAATTTAAGACTGGAGACAGGATTTGCTTTCGTTTAGGTTACTTTGCTGTAATGCGTGCTTTTACCAGCAAATATGTGGAAAAGATATATGAAAAACAGGAGATAGAAAAGGAAAAAAACGAGAGCTTGTATAAGGTATCATAAGAATTACTGTTTGCAAGTAATGTTTCACGTGGCACTTTTTGTAAGCAAACAGAAAAGCGAAAATATAATTTATGCAAAATGAAAACAGTAGTTCGTAGAATTTTGAGAAAAACATAAAATCCAGGAGGAAAATCATGGGAAAGCATTTTGTACTGACTATCAGCCGTGAATTCGGTGCAGAAGGTCATGAAATAGGAAAAGTACTTTCAGAACGTCTGGGAGTAAAGCTCTATGATAAAGAACTGCTTGCCAGGGCAGCTGCAAAATCAGGAGTGGATGTTAATTCTGTGTGTGGATATGACGAAAACGTGGAACGGCGTTTTATGGATCCTTATCTTGGAAACGGACGCATTAATTCTGCACAGGAGGATAAGCTTTTTCATCAGGAAGCACAGATCATGAGAGACCTGTATGCAAAGGAATCCTGTATCATCATAGGCAGGTTATCAGATTATGTGCTTCACGATGAGCCGGATGTACTGAGTGTGTTTATTTATGCTCCGGAGAGCTTTCGTATTGACAACATTATGAAGAAGCACCACATTTCTGCCAAAGAAGCCAAAAAGCTGGTGCGGAAAATGGATGCGGCGCGGAACAATTATTACCGTTTTTACTCCATGGGAAAATGGAGCCATAAGAAAAAGAAGGATCTTACTATAAACAGAGAGACTTTTGGAATCGAAGGCTGTGTGAAAATTCTGGAGGCAATGATCCGTACGAAGACGGACGAGGAGGAGCAATAGGCCATGAGTGAAAAATGGGACGAAAAAGTAATTGAGCTGGCAAAAAGTCTGATAAACTGTCAGAGCTATTCAGGACACGAGGATAAAGCGGCGGAAGCTTTAAAGGCGTATATGAAAGAGACCGGTGTTTTCGATGAGATAGAAACTGACTGCTACGGAAATGTGATCGGTCATATTAAAGGAAAAAATCCTGGTTCGAAAGTCCTGTTTGATGGACATATAGACACGGTTCCAGTTGGAAATTTAAAGGATTGGAAACATGATCCATTTCATGCAGTTGTTGAAGATGGAAAGCTTTATGGCAGAGGAGCTGCTGATATGAAAGGTGCGGTAGCTGCATTTACAGTTGCTGCGCATAGATATGCGGTGGAAAATGGGAAAAATTTTGCCGGAGATGTATATGTGGCCGGTGTTGTGCATGAAGAATGCTTCGAAGGTGTTGCTGCGCGAAAAATAAGTGAGAAAGTAAAACCGGATTATGTGGTAATTGGTGAAGCTTCTGAAATGAATTTGAAGGTAGGCCAGCGTGGCCGTGCGGAAATTGTGGTTGAGACCTTTGGTGTCCCGGCACATTCAGCAAACCCGGAAAAGGGCGTAAATGCAGTATATAAAATGTGTGAGGCCATTCAGGCTATCCGCGCGATCGAACCGCCTGTCCAGAATAAACTTGGAAAAGGAATCCTGGAGCTGACAGACGTAAAATCTTCCCCATATCCAGGAGCCTCCGTTGTTCCAGAATACTGCCGTGCGACCTATGACCGCAGACTTCTGGTAGGTGAAACCAAGGAAAGCGTGATTCAGCCAATTATTGAAAAAATGGAAGAGCTGAAGAAAAAGGATCCGCAGTTTTCCTATAAGGTTTCTTATGCAGTGGGAAAAGAGGAATGCTACACCGGAGAAAAAATCCAGGGAGAACGCTTTTTCCCAGGCTGGCTGTTTGGCGCAGAAGAGGAGTGGGTAGCAAAAATAAAATCCGAACTAGAAAAAGATGGATTTTCTCCAGAGGTAACTACCTACAATTTTTGTACAAATGGAAGCCATTATGCAGGAGAGGCAGGCATACGTACTATTGGAATGGGACCTGCAAGGGAAAATCTGGCGCATACCATTGATGAATATGCGGAGGTGGAAGATCTGACAAATGTATTCAGATGTTATGTGGGGATTATGAAGGCGTTGTTGGGATGATGTATAGCTTTCGGTAAAGTGAAGAAATAATGTGAAAATGATAGAAAAGGCATTCTTTTTTGAGTATACTATTACTTGGAAGGGAGTGCTTTTTTATGATTATTGATAGGCTTTCGGTGTTTGTGAAATGGAAATTTTGGAAGCAGTTGAAAAAAGATAGCCTACAAAAAGAAGCAGCTAAAAAATGAAAAATAGAAAGAACAACTGGATAAAAATAGTTATCCAACTACTGTCGTTTATCTTAATCCCAGAACTGTTCGTAACAGGATTTACAGCTATTGGAGATATCTTTTCCCAGATCTATGCTGGAAGTATTTCCTGGGAGAGTGTCAGGTATTCGGTGTATGTACTAATCGCGACAGTGCCAGGAAGTGTACTGGTGGGGAGATTTTTTTGCGGATTTTTCTGCAGCTTTGGAGCTGTGCAGGATTTCTTGTGGTTTGCAGCGCGGAAGCTGGGAAAAGGCAGCTGGAGGCGGAACAGAAATCCAGAAATATACAAGAAAGCTGACAGAGTTCTGAAACTGGCAAAATATGGAGTACTTGTTTATTTTGTAATATTTATATGGAGTGGTGTTTTGACCTGGAAAAAGCAAGGTCCGTGGGAAATATTTGGCCAGTATATTGTGCCTGGACATTGGCCGGGAGTGAAGCCTTTGTGCTCGGTGGGGGGAATTTTACTCTTGGTGATTTTGACAGGATCAGTGTTGGTAAAGAGATTCTTTTGCAGATATTTCTGTCCAATGGGAGCGGTGTATGCACTGATTTCCAGAGGTGCATTTTTGAAAATCGAAAAGCTCGGACGAGAATGCAGTGCCTGTTCTTTGTGTACTGCGAAATGCAGCATGGGAATTGATTTTACGAAAAAGGAACAAGTTACAGGTGGAGAGTGCATTGCGTGCCAGCAGTGCATTAGCTGGTGCCCGAAAGGAAATGTGCATTTTGGAATTAAATATGGAATGGTGATCGGAGTATTGCTCACGTGTGTGATGATTGGGGCTTCCCAGCTCCTTACGGCGAGAAGCTATACGAAGGATAGAAATATAGCAGGCGGTGTTGTTGAAGGTTTCAGATATAAAGACGGTACTTATACTGGAACAGGTGAGGGCTATCGTGGAGCGATACGTGTCACTGTAAGTGTGGCGGACGGAAAAATAACCAGTCTTACACTGGATAGTTATGAGGATGACAAGTCTTATATGGAAAAAGCGAAAGCTGAAATCTTTTCTGCAATAATCGGACAGCAGAATACGAATGCAGATACCGTATCCGGTGCTACATATAGTAGTAAGGGGCTGATTCAGGCTGTACAGAATGCTTTGAAGGAGGCAGGAACTTCAGAGACTGCGGAGAATGGTTCTGATGATAAAGCTGCGGACAAGGCTGAATTTATTTCTGCAGGCCGCTTCCGGAACCTTGTCGATGGCGTATATACAGGATCTGCCGATGCTTTTCGTGGTGATGTAGAAGTTCAGGTTACTGTGGAAAATCAGCAGGTAACGGATATTTCCATCTTCTCATACTGTGACACAGAAGAATATTTTTTTAAAGCTGCGCCAGTTGTAATTGAAGAGATGAAAGAGGAACAAAGTCTGAACATTGATGCTGTCAGCGGAGCCACATACAGCAGCAACGGAATTATTCATGCTGTGGCAAATGCATTGGAGATTCCCGAAGATCAATATGCCGAACGTCCTGGCCGGAATCTGGCTGCCAAGAAGAAAAGCCATGGACATATTGTAAAACATGTAATAGAAAACCAGGAAGAGTATGAAAAGAAGGTTAAGGAGTATGAAAAATAGATAACAGAAATCAGAAACGGAGGATGCAGACTGGGAATCGTGAAGAATAGACATTGACAGCCCTTATACATCAGGCATATAATATGTCAGATATACACAAAAAATATATGCAAAAATGTAAAATATCTGGTAACTATTCAATATCTGCGCTGCAAGCGTTACAATTTGGAGTATAAGTACTGGGGAAAAAATGAGACGAACGAAAGCATATCGGTTGATTTTTGTGGGAGTGGCATCTGTTCTGCTGGGAGGCTGCTCGGGGAGTTCGAAGGCAAACATGGAGGAGGCAGCAGAGCAGCCCGCTATGGTGGACTATACCTGTATTTCTAATCCGGAAAGCGATAAGCAAATATATGTTATTCTGAAAAATTATCATGGTGCTTACTGGGAGAAGGTAATAGATGGTATAACAGAAGCTGCAAAAAAACTGGATGAAGCGGTTTATCTTGGCGGAATTGATAACGAAACTGACATTTCCGGTCAGATTGACCTGATGAACCAGGCTATGGAGCAAGGCGCTGACGGAATCCTGCTGGCTCCGGCAGATTCCAATTCACTGGCAGACAGCTGTCAGAAGGTACGGGAAAAGGATATTCCGGTAGTACTTATTGATTCTTCTATTAACAGCAGCGAATTTGATGCCTGTTACATGACAGATAATATAGATGCCGGAGAAATGGCAGCGAAAGAAATGCTGGAGTTGCTGTATGATGCAGGAAATTCACCCACAGACCCACTGGAAGTGGGAATCCAGTTGTCATCGGATAGTTCACAGGCAATGGTAAATCGTGTTTCCGGATTCCTGAATTTCTGGGCGGGCAATGCACCGGAGCAGTGGGAAATCGTTCAGGATATAAGAGTTAATGGCGGTGATACGAAAAAGGCACAATCGGATGCTTCTGCATTATTGAGAGAAAATGCAGATATAAAGGGCTTTTTCGGCTGTAATAACACATCTACTGTCGGCATCGTAAATACTCTTTTTGAAGAAGAAAGAACAGATGTAGTGCTGGTGGGTTTTGACCTGGCGGACGAAACGAAACAGATGCTTCAGAATCCGGAGTATCATGCAGTGACTGTGCTGCAGAAACAGGATCAGATGGGATATCTGGGAATGCTTTCCCTGAATTCTCTTATAAAGGGAGAAAAATCAGAGCAGAAGTATTTTGATACCGGAGTTATTATGGTTGATTCTGATTACCTTATGGAGAATGCTGTCTCATGAAAGATCGAAGAAAAAATAAAACAAAAAGAAAAGTCCTGCTGGCTTTGTATCTGGCAGTTTGCCTTGTCATTATCGTGGCGGCATACTTTCACCTGAGCAGAATTGCGCGGAATTTCAATACAGAGCATCTGGAGCTGATCACAGGCCTGTACGCGGAAAAGATGAATGATTCTATGGAATATCTTCAGAACTATGTACAGGAAGATATAAAGATGATCCGGTCTATGGAAAATGCCCAACCGGAGGAAATCCTGGAACAGCTGGAGAAAAATCTTGACAAGACTGTTTTCGGTGATATTGGTTTTATTATGAATGATGGCGAAATTTATGGCAGCAGCAGCTGCGCTGTTTCCGATATCAAAAAGAAGAAGCTGGATGAGGCGGCGTTGGCTTCAGATACTTCTTTTAACTCGGATCCTTACCAGTCCAGCAGAACTGGAAATATGACCATGACTGTTTTTGTGCCAGTAGGGGATACTTCACTGGTTCATACACTTTATGTGTCGATTATGATCGAAAATCTCAGACAGCTGGGTGAGTATGAGCTTCTTCAGGGCAAGATCAGCATTCATCTGTTAAAGGCCGATTCAGAAAATTTTATTACCTGTGTTAGTGACAATTCCGGCCCGTCTGGCAGTTGGAACAATCTTTTGCTTCAGCAGAAGTATTTCCAGTATGATGCAGGTTATTCCTACAACCAGTGGATAAAGGACATGCGTTCCGGAAAGAAGGATGGGAGATTTTCCGCTATTATCAGAGGAGAGGAATCTACAATTTCCTATAGAAGTATTTCTGTTATGCCAGGCTGGTATGTGATCGTTGAACTGACAAATAAGAATATTTCTGATATTACCCAGCAGTTTTCCGCCTGGGGCGGAGTATATGGAAGTATTCTGGTAGGATTCACGATACTGTACATGCTGACCCTTGTGCTGTTGGAGAAAAAAGATAAGAAAATGTACATGGGATTGTCTACTACAGATCCTCTTACCGGAATTCTGAACCGCAGAGCTTTTCAGATTGCCGTGGAAGAAGAATTGCGTAAAAAAACGCCAGGCATCTTCATCTTTATTGATGTAGATAATTTTAAAATTTATAATGATACTTACGGTCATAACAATGGAGACTTCTGCCTGAAGCATTTTGCGAAAACTATGAAAAGCTGTTTCCCGGAGGATAGCATAATCGGCCGGTATGGCGGTGATGAATTTGTGGTTTACCTGAAGAATCTTACAGGGGAAATGGCGCGGACTTATATGGAAACGTTTCAGAGGATGATTTCCCAGCTTACACTGCCTACAGGAGAGGTTGTAGAGCTTTCAGCCAGCGCAGGCGGAGCTGCATTCCCGGAACAGGGAGAAGACGTTATGTCTCTTTGTAAAAGCGCAGATATGGCTTTGTATAAGGTGAAACAGAATGGGAAAGCTGATTTTAAAATGAAAGGAATGTAAATGAAAGGATCCCGGCAAGGTCGAGGCTTGTTAGCCTTCTACCTTGCGAGGGATCCTTTTTACCTGATAAATGTGTTCTGCGGAAATATCTAATTTACGTTTGCCGGATCAAGCTCTGTAATGGTTGGTGCCGTCCAGATGTCCAGTGCATCCATATCAGGTGTATAGATACGCATATACAGGTGGAAGCCACCGTCACCCACAGGAAGCCAGTTTGTGGTATCCTCCGGTGCATCTTTAGACAGAATAACATCAACAGAGCCATCTTCATTCGCTTTCAAACCGGAACGGTCATTTATGCAGTAACGATCAATAGGATTATCGATCAGGAAATCATCATCCCCATATGCAGTCACAGACCAGAAGCCTCCTTCAAGAACCTGCGGATAGCTTTCGAAATGAAGGGTATATGACTTCTCTCCTGTCAGAAGATTTCCATCCGCATCCTGTTCTGTCTTGGCATACAATGCAACCTCAACGGTATTGGCACCAAGCCCTGCAAGTGCTACCAGTGCACGATAAGCATATTCTGTGTTACAATCTCCGATTGGTGCACCAAAATAACTCCACTGGCCAAGCTTCTTTGAGAATTTCATTCCCTCTTTAACAAGCTTTGGCCGAATTTCTGTCAGCATTGTTTTCCAGCTTTTGGCAACATCACCGGTAAGAACAGAAGCATCAAATTCCATACCAGGTCCTACATTCACAGCAGCTATTTTTTCAAGCATTTCCTTATCTGCAGCTGCCGGAGAATTCTTTACCATTAATTCATTAGCCTTATTAAAAAATGTAACCGGATCCATGGAAAGAACCTTATCAACAGGAACATAATTATTCTCTTCGCTATAGCTGCCCTTTGGAGGCTCATAAGTATCTCCAGATATATAATTGGAAAGTGGCATTAGTTTCATTTTTTCCTGAATGGCACGCACATTTGGCAAATCCTCTTCTCCTGATAAAATGGTTCTGGTGATAGACCATGCCATGGATGTGGGAACATCTATACGGGTAACGCCCTTAGGCAGTTCTCCCTCCCATGTAGAAAGAGTAATTGCATATGCACCTGCCTGATCAAGAACTGCGGCAGTGTTTGTCCAGGCATCCAGCACCTGAACCTTACAAAAACGATCTGTTTCCGGAAGCTCATAGACCATTGGTTCCTCGCTCAGATCATACCATACCTGTGAATAGATCGTATCCACATTAGGAGTTACCACATTCCTGAATTGTGCATTTGCCTGTGCAACACTGTGTATAAACTGATTTACAGGTGCTTTCCCGGTAACAGCTTCCTCTGTGTTCGTTGCTGAAATCTCAGTCGCATCCATAAGCACCAGTGGAAATGCATAAACATAAGCATCTTCCACAGTCTCCCATATATTTTCATCTGTCTCACTGTCAGCAGCTGCTGCAAATACCTGCACATTGCTGGAATAGCCTGACAGCACCAATGCTGCACTGGCTATAAGAGCTGCAAATCTTTTCATATCCATATCCTCCTGTAAGTATTTATGATTTTGTCAAGCGGATATTCCAGATCCGCTTTGCTACTTGCTCATAACCGAATAATTGCTTCGCAGTTTATCTGAAGGAGCTTGCACTTCTCCTGATACAAGCAAGTTCCCACCCACTGCTTATTGCTTTTTGCAATCGCCCCAGGGGACTTACTTGATTCGGTTAAACACTCTCTAAACATATAGGAAACCGACACGCCTGCAACAACAGGTATGTCACGCTTCCAGCACCAAATTTTATGGCTCGATAATATTAAAATAGTTATACTCGGAGGTAACAGTAACAGCATCCATCAATCGTGTCAGGCAGGTCTCATCACCCTCCTGCTGGATCAAAGCTGCAATATTTTCCGTGTTTTTCTGAATAATAGACAGCAGTCCGGCACGTTTGGTAGTCCATGTCACATCCGCATCCGCATCCTGTGTATCTTTCTGATAAAGAAGTACACCATTTTTCACGCGGAGTACATAATTACCTTCCGGCAATATAAGATTTGCTGTAAACGTCAGATCCGGAACCTTCGTTGTATCTACAAGAATTCCCAGATAATCCAAAATCATTTCAGGTGTCATATGTAAAATAACATCACCGTTACCATTGCCTCGCGTTGCATCATCGGTATTTGTACCATTTCGCAGCTCCTGTGCCGCACAAAGGTAAGCACTGCGCCATGGACCGGATTCTGCCTGATACCCCAATTGTTCTAATGCATCTGCACAAAGATAACGTGCATCCATATTTTCCGGATCAGCAAAAATCAGCGTATTGGTAATCTGGGCAACCCACTGATATTCTCCCTTTGCAAAATCTTCTTTTGCTTTTTCAAGAACCGCATCTGTGTCATCGAAATATTCTACCAGCTTTTGTGCATAATCCGATGGTGTAAGTTCAGCAAGATGGACAGGATTACCGTCATACCACCCCATGTATTTCTCATATACTGCCTTCGAATTATGAGAAACTGTGTCATAATACTGACGGGTATACCAGACTTTCTCCAACTCCTTGGGAAGCTGGATCATATTAGCAATCTCTGTCTCCGTATAACCTTCATTAATGTAAAGCAATGTCTGGTCGTTAATAAACTTATACACAGCTGCAGTATTGGTCATATATTCCTGAATAATATCCTTTCCCCAATGTGGCCAGTTATGAGACTGGAATACTACATCTGCCTGATCACCATAAAGTGCCAGAGATTCCATAATGTACTCTGCCCATGCGTTTCCGTCACGTACCTGGGCTCCGCGGAGTGTATACAGGTTGTGGAGTGTTCCTGTACAGTTTTCAGCCATCCACAAAGCATTTTTCGATCCAATCCAGAAGTTCATCTCCGCCGGTGCTTCGGTACCCGGAGTAAGCTGAAATTCAAGTTCCACTCCATCAATAGTATGCTTCTCACCGGTTTGTGTGATTTCAAGTGTAGGAGAAATATAACTTGTGCTGCCCCTGGACTGCCCCATACCAATACCAATAGCAAGAGCTCCTGTTTCACTGGCCTCAAGCATTGTTCCATACTGATAGCTTGCTCTGCGCCCCATAGCAGTACCTGCATAAATATTCTCGCTGACAGCATGCTTCTCAAAGCCCTCCGGTGCAATTACTTGCACATCACCGGATTGCACATCCTCTTCCGAAATAATTCCCCTGACTCCACCGAAATGATCAATATGGGAATGGCTGTAAATTACTGCCTTTACAGGAAAAGTACCAAGGTTCTCTTCCACCAGGGTAAAAGCCGCTGCCGCACATTCCATGCTCATCAGTGGATCTACTACAATCCATCCCGTATCGCCTTTTATGAAAGTGATATTTGACATATCATAGCCACGCACCTGATAGATTCCATCGGTTACTTCAAAAAGACCATAAATATGATTCAGCTGTGTATCTCTCCAAAGACTTGGATTCGCTGTATCCGGAGCATCCTGATCCAGAAAAGCATATGCTGTCTGACTCCATACAAGTTTCCCGTTCTCATCATAAATATCCAGAGTATCCGGAGAAGCAATAAGACCCTTTGTAGCATTTTCAAACTCCGCAGTATCCTCGAAATCCAGCAATGCATAAACTTCCTGATTTGCATCAATGGTATACTGGGTGGCTGGTTTGCTTTCTGCTGTTAATTCTGATGCGGCAATTACGGTGAAACTGCCACAGGTAGTCATGGAAAGTGTCAATGCAGCGGTAATCAAAGCAACTGTTTTTTTCTTTTCATGATACGGTTCCCCCCTTATCCTGCAAAAAATTTAGATATTCTCTGCTGAAAATCTTAATTAATTGCAAAAATGATATCTAATAGAAATATAGCATGAATATATCAGGGGAACAATCGAATTATAGCGAAACAATTTTTTTGTTGCGGTAAATTAACCTGATAAGCGGTAAAACGACATTTTTTATTTAGAAGAATTACTTTTCATGGAAACTTCAACCAATCTGACCAGATAATTTTCTTCACTTATAGATTTCATTTTGTCTGCATTAAACAAAATGCATCCGCAGTGTCCTGGAAATGTAGGAAAACATATAATTTTCAGATTCGTATCTATTTCAGGACTATAATCCATGATTTCCAGTGTTTCACCATACAAGGTGGCACGTTCATAAACCTGAAGCCATTTCGCATCCATATTGGAAAAAAGACTGGAAAAGGAATTTCCGATCATCTTGTCTAAGGGCAGCTTTTCCAGAGTAGCCAACGCTTCATTTCCATATCGGAAGATCCAGTCCACTGCCTTTTTTTCTTCATTGAATACCATTTCTATATCTGTAAATGCAAAAGGAAGAGCATCACATATTTTATAATATTTGCAATATTCCTCTGCTGTCAGCGGCAGCTTTTTTTTACTGATTTTTGCGATCAGAAGCTCCTGCTTTTTCTGCCGTTCTTCTCTGAGCATCCTTTTTTTGCGTTTTGTATAGCAAATCTTCTCACCATTAGACAGTAAAATCATGTCTTGAATATCACTGATTGCAGACACAGCTACCATACAGCCGCGTTTTACCTCCATAAATTCTTCATTCAATTGTTTCTTTAATTCTTTCAGTGTCATTCGGCAGCGATAAATGTTTCCATCAAACATATGAATCCTGCAATGATCATCTGACATGATTACATAGAGAATGTCTGCATATCGGATCGCGATCTTCGTGCGATTGAAGGTTACTGTAATGAATTCCTGTTGCATGGCTGAAGTCTCCTTCTGGTAATTAAAAATCTATTTGAAAAATATAACTTTTACTATTCTAGCACTGTGCCAAAGCTCTTACAAGTATACAGATGCCAACCGTATAGTGCGTCAATTTATGTTTCGGAAGTGGTAACTGCTTCATGATGCACATCTTGTAGAAAGCTTTTTTTCAAACATGCTCTAACGAACAGTAACCATTGTAAGGGCGGAACAGAAGAAAAGTCTTGTAATTTGTGTGTAATTATAGTACAATTGAAGCTACAGATTTGTCCTGTCAGTTTAATGGATAGAACAAGTGCCTCCTAAGAGAAAGCCGAGGCATTCCCCAAAGGGAAAAAATGAAAAACAACTTTCAGTTCGAATCTATTCTGAAAAATGCTAATGGTGACAACAAAGCATTCCCCAAATTGGGGAACGTTCTAATGTTACCAAATCAAAAAAATCTGTAGATTGACAACTCGAAAAAGAGTTGATAATCTTATATATGGCCGAAGGGAAAAATCCCAGAAACCCAGTAAAATCAAGGGTTTGCGGCATGTGTCGTCATAGCTCAGCTGGATAGAGCACTCGCCTCCTAAGCGAGGGGTCGGAGGT
>NZ_JAQDKY010000054.1:0-20724 GCF_027662325.1 Blautia faecis
TTTCCATCCTTATCCACTTCCGTAATGGTAAAGCTGAACTCGCCCTCTTTTAATCCACGACCATTCAGTACTTTCTTAACAACTGGAATATATGTTCCATTCTTCTCCTTTGCAGCATTGGAAATTCTTACATAAGCATGATGTTTTCCCTGAATAGGAGCCTTATGAATTTCTCCACCAAACTGATGTAAAACCTTCGCAATATCCAACTGAGAAATATTATTTCCAGAATATAATGTACCAGCAGGTAATAACTGAATACCAGGAGCCTGACCACCGTGCAGCTTAACAGTTCCAGTAAACGAATTTCCAGCTTCATCAATATAATTCCATATAATATGAAGTCCGGCTTTAGACCACCCTTTCTCATTCATAATATTGGTTCCGCCAACATTTAATTGTCCAATAGTGGAACCGAATAAATTAAGCTCTGATGTACCATTCGGAACAACCACATTTATTACTAATGTTTGTGCAGAATCAGATAATATATCACCATTATATGGCAAATCAACCTGATTTCCTGTTAAAACATCTGGTGTAATATAAATAACCTGATTTCCATCACCTGTTTTAGCCTTTCCTAAATCATCAGCCAACGTTTTTAACTTTCCAGAAATCATAGCACTTACTCCACCGGAGGTATACTCACCATTGGTAACCATTGAAGTAAAATCACTGTCAGATAAACTGTACTTTACATTATTTATCTGACCTTCTACAGTGAGCTCACCCACCTTCGCCTTCGTATACAGATTTCCATCTCTTAATTTAACCTTACCATTTGCAGTTCCAACAAAGTTATCATTATTAAAAATTTCAATTGCAGTATTTTCGTTATAAGAAACAGAAAAATCTTTATATTTGTCAGCTACTTTATTATATTTCTTGCTACCATATGCATAATTTCCGTTAGCATTTTCTTCAAGTTCATATACTGCATATTTATAGGAAGAAGCACCCGTTCCGTTTGAATCCTTTGTGTTTATCTGTGTAAAGTCAAAGGAACTTGTTCCATTACTACTAAATGTAAGTGATTTTACCTCAATTAATTTATCGCTATTATCAAACAGTCCAAAATTAAACGTCTCAGCAGATTTTAACCCAGAAACGCTTTTAGTCACATGAACCATTAATGCGTCTGTATACTTACCTACATTTCCACTGTCGCCGATGTCACCACCATCTGAATAAAATAAATCAGTTGCAATATTACCTTCCATATCGCCATCGTTATGGAACTCACCGGCAAATACTGCATAATTTGTCGCAGAACCTAACGAGCCAAATACATTTGAAACCGTCTTGTTTCCTAATTCAGTAACATTTATCTCAGCGCTATTATTAATAATTTCTCCACATGATACTTTTTTTGTATAATCTAATATACTGTTGTTCGGTATAACCTTATAAACACTACCATCGTAGTCTTCTCTATAACCGCCCTGTTTTAACGCCAACAATACAATCTGAGCATTGCTTATATCCGAAGAAGGTTGCAGAGACACTGTTGTGCTACCGCCAATCACCTCTGCCTTAACAACTTTGGATCTTGCCGCATACCAAGAACCATATGATTCTAGTGCTGCCAGATAATATGTACCATCCGGTGCATTGACAGTGACATCAATCACTGTCGCATTTTGCTGACTTACCATTCCCACCGTCGCCGCAAACGTCGTCACAGATGAATCAGCCATAATCATCACGAAAGCGAGAAACAGTGCCAAGAAACTTCTTAAATACCCATTCTTTTTCATAATGTCTCATTCCTTTCTTTGGATATGTAGATTTATTTTAACCGAATCGGGAATTATTTTCGGTTGCATGATAGATAGTATATGATTTTTAAATATATTCTATCACTTTGCCTCTTTCTCCAACTCTTTCATTTTCCGAAAGAGTTGCAAAAACGAGCGATTTCCTATGGCATTTTTAGCATTTTTCAAGTCTTTTCCATAAATCAGGATCAAATGAGTTCATACTCATCACAAATCACATCGTAGACCATAATTTATCCCTCCATTTCACACATCTCTCCAATGGATGCCACATAGAAATCAACCTGAGTGAATTTCTTATCGCCAGAGAGCTTATTGAATTTTTTTGCAATTCGTTTGGAAACGATGGGGCAGTTCTCCTGGCTGATTTCGATCAGCATGACAATATACTGCCGGACATTGTATCTGGTGTAAAAATCACCTTTTCGTATGGATGACTGGATGGCCTGTCTGAGAAGTTCGGACTTTTCACGTTCCTTCTCCTCCGAAACATGATCCGCCTTATAGTCCAGTGTGCAAAGCATAACAAACACGGATAAACCAGAGCGCTCCACCATACGGCTGAATACATGATAGATGTCAACAAAGCTGGGAAACGGACAGAAATATGCTCCTACTGCAGCCTCCTTTTCCCGAAGTCTTTCCTTGATATCGCTAAGGGCACCTGCTGCCTGTGAAGTCCGTTCTCCCATCAGCTTGAAACGCTTTAACAATCTCTCCGAAGGGGCCACTCCCATTTCATCGAATAAAAGCTTTTCGGTGTTTTGGTAAACTTCAAGGCCTTCCTTATATCGTGACATTCCGATCAGGCTGTCGATTTCCCAGACCTGCCACTCGTCAAAGGGATAAATTTCGGCGGCTCTGTGCGCCACTTTATGCAGATCTTCATACCGTTCATGCCCCTTCAGCCAGCGGCACAGCTCCTCTGTAACACGGAAGTACTCATCTCTGCACCGGACATTCTCCACAGCGACCCATTGCTCCCCGATCATATCCGGGAGAAATTCACCTTTATAAATTTTCCAGGCCTGCATCCAGAGATGGAGCTTGTCCTCTTCCCGTTTCTCCTTTTTTTCTTTCTCTATCAGTTTCCGGAACTCATTTACATCAACCTGAACTTCAATATTTCCGTCCCAACAGCACATTCCGGACTGGATATTTATGTATTTGCTATCTGGAAGTCCAATATCCTTCAGCTGTTTACGAAGTCTGAAAATGGTGTTGTTCAGGCTTCCGTTCTTATTCTCCACCTCAACTCTTCCATAAAGGGCATCTATCATAGCAGCTTTGGAAATTCCGCCGTCTTCGGTATGAAACATAAGCAGCTGAAAAAGCTGTGTAGTCTTCGATGCTTTATTTCGATCCAGTACCAGTTCTTTTCCCTTATATTCCAACGAAAAGGTTCCAAGCATGCGAACCTTTAATACGTTTTTTTCCATATACTTTTCTCCATAACTAAAATAATTCTAGAACGTATTTATTGCAGACGTAATTAGCAATAGCCTTTTATTTCCTTATTAATTATAATACGACTTTTTTACATAATAACACCAGAATAAAAAAAGAACTATTAACATTTGGTTAAAAAAAAGCAGAAGTTTTCGTTACATGTACTGAAAACTTCTGCTCTTACTGCTTCTTTATTCTGTTACTTCGTACTGCCTCAATTCATATTTCAGTTTGGTGCCCTCTTTGATTTCTATTAGCAAAAGGACTCCGGGCACCGGCTTCTCACCGGCATGTCCTCGCCTTTTACATATCTTGCATTAAATTCCATATTGATCTGGCGAAGCTCTTTCTTCCCGTCAATGTATTCCTGATACATCTCAGCCAGTCCTGCCATACAGCCGTCGCAGTTCGCCTCAATATTTCCAAGGGATTCTGCAACGATTTTCTCCCGTTCCTCACGGGTAGTTTCTGCGATTAAATATCCCGCCATCTTTACGCCTCCACTTTCTCAGGTAAATTTCATTATCTCTATTATAGCGTACTCCTTAACAATTTCAACTTTAACTTCCATAAACACTTTGGAATTAATTGATAAATCCACCTGCAAAAACTGTTTATTTTCTCGTTTATGTGTTATATTATATCTACCTTATATTAGTCAGGAGGACTTTATGCAGAAAAAAAGAGTAGGTGTGATTACCTTCCATAACTACGACAATTACGGTGCCATCCTGCAGAGCTATGCGCTTCAGAAAAAGCTGCAAGAAATCGGCACTCAGCCGGAAATTATTGATTACCGCTGCGACTATATCAGCAATCCTTTCCGCCTTGTAAACCTGAAAAAGAAAGGACTTTTTAACTATATTTACGGGGCAATCGGCCATATCTGCTACATTCCCCGCCGTTTCAAATGCAACAGATTCCGCAGACACATGCGCTACAGCCAGCCTGTCACTCAGGGTAAAATGCAGCCGGTAGCTGGCAAATACGATATTTATATTGCTGGAAGCGACCAGATCTGGGATTACAAGCTTACCAATTTTGATACCACCTATTTCCTTGATTTTGTAAAAGAGGGGAAAAAGAAATGCAGCTATGCTGCAAGTATCGGTGAAAATCTTCCGCCGGAAGAATACCAGCAGAAATATAAAGAACTGCTTTCCGATTTTGATGAAATTCTGGTTCGTGAAGACTATGGGGCTGACATTGTAGAGAATCTCACAGAGAAGCGTCCTGAAGTGGTCTGCGATCCTACCCTTCTTCTCACTGCGGAAGAGTGGGATAAGCTTCTGGTTGAGCCAAAATATAAAGAAAAATACATTCTGGTTTACCAGCTGGGAATTAACAAAGAAATCGTAGACTTCGCCCGCCGTCTCCACAATAAGACCGGCTACCGTATTGTATACATTCCTTTCCCATTAGTCGGACTTCTGAAATGTGACTGCAAGATCACAGTTGGTCCTGCAGAGTGGATGGGACTTTTCAAAAATGCAGAATATGTAGTTTCTGATTCTTTCCATGGTGTTGTTTTTGCCCTTATTTTTAACCGCAAATTCTTCGCCAAGGTAAACGGTCATCACATGAACCGCCGTGTTCAGCAGCTTCTTAATCTGGTGAAGCTTACCGATAGAACTATGGATGATGTTTCTTACGAGAAGCTTACCGAAGAAATTGATTTTACTTATGCAAATGAGCAGATTGCCCGCTTCCGTGAGCACTCTATGGAACAGCTGCGCCAGATGACATCTGAGGATTAAGCAGCGATTACCAATAAATGGAGATTTTTAGCAAATGAATAAAGAAAAAAATGTAAAAAAAGCCTTTTTATGGAATATGATCGGAAGTACCTGTTACTCAGGCTCCTCCTTTTTGTATCTCCTGGTGGTAACTCGTGTGTGTGGCGCACAGCTGGCAGGGTTTTATTCCTTAAGCTACGCTACTGCACAGCTGCTTCTGCAGGTGGGACGCTATGGTGTCCGCACCTATCAGGCCACGGATCTGGAGCACAAATATATTTTTTCCGAGTATAAGGTTTCCCGCATTATCACCTGTGCACTGATGATGCTGTTTGGAATTATTTACAGTTCCTTCAGCTTCAAAGGCGAATATATTATCATCAGCACTTTTATTATTATGATGAAGATGATTGATGCGGTGGAGGATGTTTTCCACGGAAATCTTCAGCAAAAGTACCATGTTGAGCAGATGGGAAAAATGCTGGCGGCGAGAAATCTGTATTCCGCAGTTTTTTTCACCGCTATGCTTATTATCACCAAGAACCTGTACTGCACCTGTGTTACTACTTCTACAACCTCCCTTATTCTGTGTCTTATCATTAACTCACAGATGACCAGAAAATACGTTGGTCATGAAGAGGATGGACGCAAGCTTCAGATGTCTCATGTGTGGGAGTTACTTCGAACCTGTACCCCTATGTTTATCGGTACTTTTCTTTCCCTGCTGCTCTACAACATTCCAAAATACGCAATGGCTGGCGTTATGACAGATGAATATCAGACTTACTATAGCATTCTGTTTATGCCTTCTTTTGTGATTTCGCTGATGTGCGAGTTCGTGTTTAAGCCTACCATCACCACCATCGCAGAATTATGGTGGGAAAATAATGTGAAAAAGTTCACACTGTACATACTACGGATCATTGGCATCATCCTGGTCTGCTGTGTAGCTGTTGTGGCTGGAGGGCATCTCATCGGTCGAACATTGCTGGAGATTATTTACGGTGTAGATCTTTCCCCATATAAGCTGCATTTCGTAGTTTTACTTATCGGCGGTGGAATCAGCGCGGAAGTCTACATGATCTACAATATCCTTATCGCTATCCGCTGGGGAAAATGCCTGCTTCCAGTTTATTCCATCACCGCAGTTATTACCATCGCAGCTGCCCGGATCCTGGTGCAGCAGTTGGGAATTATGGGCGCAGCATTGAATTATGTACTGTCCTGCTCCATTTTGTTTGTGCTGTTTACTTTGATCCTGATTTATGTAATTCTTCGTAAAAAACATCAGAACTAGTTCAATTAATACAACATCCCCCGGAAAGGAAATGTCCGTTTATTGGGACTATTCTTTCCGGGGGATGTTTTTTTATTTTCCTTTCGGATTTATGCGTGGAAGCTGATACTCTCGTATATTTTCATAGCCCGATAACGCCAACAGCAAAAGCAAGTCACGCTGTGGTCCTTTCCAGGATTCTACAGGTTCGTACCATTCGTGGATGGTATGCTCTCCACCGCCTTTTCCTCCCCAGCCCACGGTGATGGCAGGGATTCCAAGACTGATGGGGATGTTGGCGTCTGTGCTGGCAGCACCGATGTACAGGGTTTCCATGCCAATGGCCTGATTTGCAGCATTTGCAGCCTGGACAATCTGGCAGGATTTTTCCTGGGTACCAGCGGGGCGCCTGCCCTTTTGTTCGAAGGTGACTGTAATGCGGTCATCTTCTGCTGAGATTTCCCTGTCTCCATTATCAGCATTCACTGGCACTGCGCCAGCTGTATCTCCCACACTGCTTTTCGCTGTCATATTATTGTCGTCAAGGATTCCTGTACTCTCAGAACTTAAAGTTCCATATCCCCAGCGGGCGTTTTCCTCATTCACGGCTTCTTCTATTGCCTGGTGGAGTTTTGCGGATAATTTCTCAAGTTCCCCTGCATCCACAGAGCGCAGATCCACCAGCATAGAACACTCTGCCACGATTACATTTACAGACGTGCCGCCGTTTACTACGCCTACACTGAAAGTAGTTTTCGGATTCTTTGGTGTCTGGAAATCGCTGATTTTCGCAATCGCCCTTCCCATTGCGTGAATCGGGTTGGGAATTCCGAAGCCGGTGAAGCTGTGTCCGCCGGTTCCATGGAAAGTTACCAGATAGCGTTCGCTTCCTACTGCCTGGTAGATGATTCCGGAGGTGTTTTTATCATCAATGGAAACGAAACCATCGTAGTGCCCTTCTGTGTCTGCCATATCCTTAAATACATGCTTAATTCCCCTCAGATCACCAAGTCCCTCTTCGCACACATTTGCACAGAACACAATATCTCCCTCGCCGCGAATTCCTGCAGCATTCATTGCTCTTGCAAGACTGAGAAGTTCTGCTACCGCCCTGGTATCGTCTCCGATTCCCGGACAGCTGTAGCGTTCGCCTTCTTTCTTCAAAGTAAGGTCTGTCTCCCTTGGGAAAACAGTGTCTGTATGTCCCGCAACCATAATTCGCGGTCCATTCCCAGTCCCTTTCCAGGTTCCCAGCACATTTCCCACCTCATCAACGTGCACCTCTGAAAGACCGGCATCCACCATCTTCTTTCGGACATATTCCGCTTTCTCCCCTTCTTCATAAGAAGGAGCCGGTATCTGGCACATTTCCAGATGCTCCTGCAAAGTTCTTTCATCATCTTCGCGCAGAAATTTTAATGCTTCCTGCACACCGTTATATTTCAGTAATTTATCCATTATCGTACCCTTTCAACTATAGAAAAGTCAGCAAGTTCCAGCCTTCCCAGCCCAAACCTCCTGACTCTCATACGTCTGATTATTATCTTTTTATCACCATACTGCGGTTTTCCACTCATCTGGTCAACACTACATTTGAAATGATTTTTTGCAGAATCAGATCCACTGAACATAATTATAATCTCTCCAGCAGCTTTTCCAAATCTGCATAACTCTCAATATTATTGGACTCCCTACGAAGCCCTGCACTGTGGGGCATTCCGGCTGTATACCATGCCACATGCTTACGCATCTCCCGAATGCCGATAAACTCACCCTTCATCTCTATCTGCGCCCGCGCATGCTTCAGAATCATCGCTTTCACCTCGGCAAGAGGCGGTCTGGCCAGCTCTTCCCCTGTTGCAAAATAGTGATTCATCTCCCGGAAAATCCATGGATTTCCTTCCACAGCACGCCCAATCATCACCGCATCACATCCGGTCTGCCGAAAAAGTGCCTCTGCCTTTTTCGGCGAATCCACATCCCCATTTCCAATCACCGGAATGGAAACTGCTTCTTTAACCCTGGCAATGGTCTCCCAGTCTGCTATCCCGGAATAATACTGCTGCCGTGTCCGTCCATGAACTGCAATAGCTGCTGCCCCGGCATCCTCCACGCGCTTTGCAATCTCCACAATATCCACCGGCTCATTCTCAAAACCGATACGAACTTTCACTGTCAATGGCTTCTGAATGGCAGAAGAAATGCTTTTCACAATCTTCACGATCAGCTCCGGATTTTTCAAAAGAGCTGAACCTTCACCGTTATTTACTACCTTCGGCACTGGGCATCCCATATTAATATCCAAAATGTCAAAAGGCTCTTCCTCGATTTCCTTCGCCACCTCCGCCATCAGCTCCGGCTCACTTCCAAAGAGCTGCATGGAAATAGGATGCTCCACCGGGTCGATTTCCATCAGAGCCCTGGTATTTTTGTTCTTATAGGAAATAGCCTTGGCACTGATCATCTCCATGCAGAGAAGCCCAGCGCCCTGCTCCTTGCAAAGCCTGCGAAAAGCCAGGTCGGTAACGCCCGCCATTGGCGCCAGGACGAACCGGTTTGGAATCTCCACATTTCCGATTTTCCACTTCATCTCCTTTGGAAGCTCATATCTCAACTTAAAATCTAAATTACTACTCATATCACCTTAATTACTTTCATATTTGATGTGTAACTATTCAATCCTTTCAACAATTACTCGCTTCGTGAACTCAAATGTCACATCTGATGAGTTGCCATTTTCCCTGTTTATCAGTTTATCCACACAGCTTACTCTTCTGTCTTCTCTTTATCCACATCTTCCCCAAGGAAGAACACACGATAATACATTTCCAGAGATTCCAGAAGCTCCTCTTTCTCCACACGCAGCTTTTTAATCTTCAGTGCACCGCCAATATCATCATAAAATCCATCAGCTTCCGTAGCCTCTGTTTTAAACTGCAGGTTTCCGTGATCATCAAATTCCAGTGTGAAAATTCCGCCAATCTCTTCTGTAAAAAGAACACACATGATCTGCAGTTCCTTCTTCACATGATCTGGCAGAGAATCAAAATCTTTATTAAAGTAATATTTCTGTTCATAGGCGCTTGCGCCGCAAAGCACTACATTCTCCTGATACAATTAAGTCCCACCTTTCTGTTTTCATCTATGTCAACAACATTTTCGCAAGTGATATGCCCCATTCACTGTAGGATTATCGCAATCAGTGGGGAATATCATTTGCGAAAATGTGCCTAAATAACACAACCCTTATACATAGCTATACAGCCCGCGAACCGAAACCTCACCAGCGCTGACAGCTACGATCGTTCCATCGGTTTTCTCTACCAGCAGCTCTCCGCCATCTGTAATCCCTCTGGCCACGCCCTCGTACGGCTCTTTCGCCAGCACACGCACCGACTGATTGTAATTAGCAAGAATACTTTCATATTCCTCTTTCAGCCCACTGAGGTCACAGGTCGCTGCAAATTTTTCATAGTATTTCTCAAAAGCTTCCATCACAAGCCCGGGAATCTGGCTTCTGTCAAATTCCTTGCCGCTCTCCAGATAAAGGGATGTAGCCTTGTCTGC
Organism: Blautia faecis; assembly: GCF_027662325.1. NCBI lineage: Bacteria > Bacillati > Bacillota > Clostridia > Lachnospirales > Lachnospiraceae > Blautia > Blautia faecis. The sequence goes on from NZ_JAQDKY010000054.1 coordinate 9,810, forward strand.
CATCTCCTCCGGAAACTCTTTGATATTTACATTAATTCCCACTCCGATGACTGCATAGTCAATTTTTCCATCGCGAACCCCCATTTCGGTAAGGATTCCGCATATTTTTTTGTGGGAAACCACCACATCATTGGGCCATTTGATACTTACGTCAAATCCAAGATTCTTCACTGCTTTCGCCACAGCCATACCCATTACAAGGGTAAGGGTTGGTGCATACTGAGGTTCAAATTTCGGTCTGAGAAGAATGCTCATCATAACCGACGTACCCTCTGGTACCTCCCAGGATCTGCCAAGTCTTCCTCTTCCTGCTGACTGAAATTCTGCCAGTGCAAGAGTTCCCTCTGATGCGCCTTCTTTCGCCAGACGCTTGATCCACAAATTGGTAGAATCTGTTTCTCTTGCAAAATGGACGGTTTTGCCCGCCCATTTTGTATGTATCTGATCTGCAATTGTGGTTTCGTTATAGATACCGTCTGTAACAATTTCTTCATATGATTCTTTTTCGGAAATCATTTCAGATACCCTTTCTTTCATTAATTCATTGTTATCTGGAAGCCGAATTATTTATTCTCAGGCTCTCCCAGTGTAGCAACCATAACCGCTTTAATGGTATGCATACGGTTCTCAGCCTCATCAAATACCTTAGAAGCCGGAGACTCGAATACTTCGTCTGTTACTTCCATATCTGTCAGATTGAAGCGCTCGCCCATCTCTTTGCCAATCTTTGTCTTAAGATCATGGAATGCTGGCAGACAGTGAAGGAAAATTGCTTTCTCCCCTGCATTCTTCATAACTGCAGATGTTACCTTGTATGGTGTCAGATCATGGATTCTCTCTTCCCATACTGCATCCGGCTCACCCATGGATACCCATACATCTGTGTAAATAACGTCTGCGTCCTTCGTTCCAGTCTCTACATCCTCTGTAAGAGTAATGGTTGCGCCGGACTCTGCTGCGTACTCTTTGCACTGAGCAACCAGCTCCTCATTCGGGAAATATTTCTTACTTGTGCAGGCTACGAAATGCATACCAAGCTTGGAGCAGGCTACCATCAGGGAGTTACCCATATTGTAACGGGCATCGCCCATGTAAACCAGCTTGATTCCTTTCAGATATCCGAAATGTTCACGAATGGTAAGCATATCTGCTAACATCTGTGTTGGATGATATTCGTTTGTCAGACCGTTCCAAACCGGAACTCCTGCATATTTTGCAAGATCTTCTACAATTTCCTGACCAAATCCACGGTACTCAATACCATCATACATTCTTCCAAGAACTCTCGCAGTATCTGCAATGCTCTCTTTCTTGCCGATCTGGGAGCCAGTTGGATCCAGATAGGTGCTTCCCATTCCAAGATCATGGGCTGCCACCTCGAAGGAACAACGTGTTCTGGTGCTGGTTTTCTCAAAGATCAGGGCAATATTTTTGCCTTTGTAATACTCGGTAAGCTCACCGGCTTTTTTCTTTGCCTTTAACTCAGCGGATAAATCAAGAAGATACAGAATTTCCTCTGGTGTAAAGTCTTTCAGGGTCAAAAAATTTCTGCCTTTTAAGTTCATAATAATCCTCCTCTATCTTCCTCTTACTTTTCTTTATCCTTCTCATCCACAACAACTTCCTTCAAAGAAGCTGCCAGTCCTGCCAGATTCTGGAGCTCTGACGGGATAATAATCTTGGTAGATTTGCCGTCTGCCACTTTCGCAAGAGCTTCGAAGCTCTTCAGGGTAAGAACTGCATTGTCAGCACCTGCCTCCTTGATCATACGAAGACCTTCTGCATTCGCCTTCTGAACCTTCAGAACTGCCTCTGCCTGACCTTCCGCCTCTTTGATCATGCGCTCTTTCTGCGCTTCCGCGCGAAGGATAGCAGCCTGTTTCTCAGCTTCGGCATCAAGAATTGCAGATTCTTTTTTACCCTCTGCAACAAGGATGGTGGATTTCTTCTCACCTTCTGCGATCAGGATTGCCTCACGTCTCTCACGCTCTGCTTTCATCTGTTTCTCCATGGCTTCCTGAATAGCAGCCGGAGGAATGATATTTTTAAGCTCTACACGGTTTACCTTGATTCCCCATGGATCAGTTGCCACGTCAAGGGAAGCACGCATCTTGGTATTAATCACCTCACGGGAGGTCAAGGTTTCATCCAGTTCCATATCACCGATAATATTACGCAATGTAGTCGCGGAAAGATTCTCGATGGCCATGATCGGATTCTCAACGCCGTATGCGTACAGCTTCGGGTCTGTGATCTGGAAAAATACAACAGTATCAATCTGCATGGTTACGTTATCTTTTGTGATAACCGGCTGTGGTGGAAAATCTACAACCTGCTCTTTCAGATTGACTTTTCTTGCCACACGCTCTACAAATGGAAGTTTGAAGTGTACGCCGGTTCCCCATGTTGCCTGATAAGCACCTAAGCGCTCAAGTACGATCGCATATGCCTGGGGTACGATGCGGATGCAGGATGCCAGGATCCACAGCACCAGAATGATGACAATCAGCAAAAATAAGATACTTCCCATATTACGCCTCCTTTGGCTCCACGATCAATTTAACACCGTGGACTGCTTTTATGATTACTACAGTATCAACCGGAATTGTTACGCTGTCATCGGATGTCCGGGCCATCCATTCAATGTCATTGATGCGGACCTGACCTGTCTGGGCCAGATTATTGATCTTCTGGATCACGACAGCCTTTTTTCCAAGAAGACCTTCCACATTTGTTTTCTCTGTGTCTTTTCTCATAAGCTTCAGAGCTGCCGGTCTTGTAAAAAACAGCAGCACCAGTGAAACACAGAAAAACAGAAGAAGCTGCGGCACGATTCCCATTCCAATGCCGGCTGCAATAGCGGCAGCAAGTGCGCCTCCTGCAAACCAGATGGTGGTAAGTGCCGTGGTAAGCCCTTCAATAACCAGAAGCACAGCCAGGACTCCCAGCCAGATAATTGGTTCCATAAGACTCCCCCTTTCAGATAAGCGATTGTCAAAATCTGCCATACGTCATCAGATATACTTCAGCAGACAGATTCCAGATCAGCTAACCCTACCGTCTCTGCCTTGCAGCCTCATACATCAAAATTCCTGCAGCCATAGCTGCATTCAAGGACTCCACCTTGCCGCACATGGGGATCCGGATGAGACAATCAGCAGCTTCTGCTGCCTCTTCCGTCAACCCGTTTCCTTCATTTCCAATAAGAAATGCTGTGCCGCCCTGATAATCCTCCTGATCATAGGAATTTTTTCCTTTCAGGTGGGCTGCAAAGGTACGGATACCTTTTTGCTCCAGTTCCGCTTTTAATGATACCACATCCTCCACATATAGGAAAGGCATTCTGTAAACAGATCCCATTGTTGAGCGGATGACCTTTGGATTGGTAATGTCTACGCAGGTTTTCGTAAGAAAAACACCGGAAACACCAGCACCCTCACCTGTTCGGAAAATAGTCCCTGCATTTCCCGGATCCTGAAGATCCTCAAGAACCATTACCAAAGGAGCATCTCCTTTTAAAATATCTTCCACAGTCCACACCGGTTTCTTCAGAACTGTAAGAATTCCCTGTGGAGTCCTGGTATCACACATCTGGCGGAAAACATTATCTGCCACGATTTCTCTTTTTTCTTCCGGAAGCTCCATGACCTGCTTCATCAGGGACTCATCTGCAGTCAGGGATTCTGTCACATAAACCCTGGAAATCCAGTCCTTTGGAGCTTCCCCGAACATTTTCCGTCCCTCAGCCACAAACAACCCCTGTTCCCTGCGGGCCTTGGCCTTCTGGTTTAACTGTATGATATTTTTTACCTGTGTATTATTTGCACTGGTTATCATAAATTATCCTCCCTGTTACAGCGGCTTTCGGAATTTATTCAAATCCTCGTTCTTTCCTACTGCAACCAGAATACAACCCGCTTCCAGCTTCTCCGCAGGATTCAGGTTTACATTTACAGAATCTCCATGCTTCACTGCAACCAGATTTATATGATGCTGCTCACGGAGCCTGATCTCTGAAAGACTTTTTCCCACCCATTCACCCGGGATCCGGAATTCTGCCATACTGAACTCCGTAGAAAGCTCAAACACATCCTCAAATCCACTGGCTGTAAAATTACGGGCAACGCGGATTCCCATGGAACGCTCCGGATATATTACCTGATCAGCACCAATTTTCTCCAGGATCCGGCCATGAAGGGAATTCATTGCCTTCGCCAGAACAAGCGGGACGCCCAGGTCCTTCACCTGCATGGTAGCTGTAATACTGGCTTCCATATTTTCTGCAACCGCAATAATCGCAACGTCTACGTTCTGCACGCCCAGGGATTTCAGAATTCCAGGCTCGCGCACATCTGCACGAACTGCATAAGTGACAGTATCTGCAATTTCCTGAATATTCTCATCTTTATCATCAATTGCCAAAACATCATAATCTGCATTCGCAAGCTCTTTCGCCAGGGTCATTCCAAACTGCCCCAATCCAATGACTGCAAAGGATTTTCCGCTCATTCTAATCTCCTTTAAAATCTGCTATGAAAGCAACGGACTTTCATGCGGGATAATGTCGTCCACAGACGCCATTTTCTATCCTATCATAATATTCTCTTCTGCCAGATGTACATCTTTAGTTCGCTTCTGCGCACGGGATACAACTGCCGCGCCCAGTGTCAGCGGACCGATTCTTCCAAGATACATGGTAAAAATAACGATCCATTTGGCCGGTGTATTCAGGACCGCGGTCAGTCCTCTGGAAAGACCTACGGTTCCAATTGCAGAAGTAAGCTCATACAGCACATCCACAAAAGGTGCATCCGGCATAATTGCAAAAATCCCCAGCACGGAAATAAGCAGCACACTAACCGCCATTCCCACAACTACCTGCGCAGAACGGATATAACTGCTGCGAATCTTTCTCCCATAAACCTCTACATCCTTTTTTCCCCGAAGGTTGGCAATAATACTCATCACAAGCACTGCAAGTGTAGTCGTCTTCACTCCGCCGGCAGTCCCCATAGGAGAACCTCCAACCAGCATAAGAAACAGACAGATCATTACACTTCCGCTGGTCAGCGCCCCCTGAGCAACTGTAAAAAACCCTGCAGTTCTTGTGGTCACAGACTGAAATGCCGCTGCCATCAGCTTCTGTCCAAAGGACAGACTTCCCAGTGTGTCCGGGTTCTTATACTCAAACAGTAAAATACAGATTGTCCCACCAAGGAGCAAAATCCCGGTTGTAGTCAAAACCAGCTTGCTCTGCAGACGAAGGGTCCGGAATAATCTGCCAGGAGAAAGCTTCTTCTGAAAAACCAGCTTTATTCTTTCTCCAAGATCCCACCATACGTTAAAGCCAAGTCCAGAAGCAATAATTAATCCCATAGTTGTCACATTCACCAGAGGATTGGTTACATAGTCTGCCAGACTGTTCTCTCCCAAAAGATCGATTCCTGCATTGCAAAAGGCTGAAACCGCTGTAAAAACAGCCTGTCCCAGACCTTTCACCAGTCCAAACTCTGGTACAAAGCAGAATGCATAGCCGACGGCTCCGATTCCTTCTGCTGCAAACACACAGAGAACCACTTTTCTCACCACTGTTACCAGACCGGACATCTGCTCCAGATTATAGGATTCCTGGATCATTCTGCGGTTCTTCAGACTGATCTTCTTATTCAGGGAAATAAAAATAACGCTTGCAAGTGCGATCAGTCCAATTCCGCCAATCTGTATGAGCAAAAGGATCACCAGTTTGCCAATCAGACTCCAGTGAGTGGCTGTGGTCACAGTCACAAGACCGGTTACACATACGCAGGTGGTGGCTGTAAACATAGCATCGGAGAACGAAGTGGTCTGGCCTGCTGCCGTACAGAAAGGCAGCCACAGAATTAATCCTCCTACAAAAATTACCCCCGCAAAGCTGAGGGTAATGATCTGTGCCGTATTCAGTTTATGCAATTTATATTGCAGGTTTTGAATGAACATAAGCTTCCTTTATGCCACTGCCCTCAGCATCTTTTGCAAAATATTCTGCTGCAGAATGTCAGGAACAATGACTCTTTTATAATTACGGTTCACCTGCCGTCGGCACATAGCTCAAAGGATTTCTGCAAAATGTGTATCACATACTGTAAAACCCAGTCGGAAATATGCCCTGAGACAAGTGAACCGTATTATCACTGTTATTTCCTATAGTTATGAGAAAGGGACTCACAAACCTCCCACATATATGGAGTGACGCTCTTCTCCATTGCAAGAGCTTCATTGATATCGAAATCAACGAAATCACCATGGCGGTATCCAACAACACGGCTCTTCTTGCCTTCCAGAAGAAGGTCTACTGCCATAGCACCCATCATGGATGCATATACACGGTCTTTACATGTTGGGCTTCCACCACGCTGCATGTGACCAAGGATAGTAGCACGTGTCTCGATTCCTGTAGCAGCCTCGATACGAGTTGCCATAGCCTGTGAATGGCCGATACCCTCTGCATTGATGATGATGTGGTGTTTCTTACCCATCTTACGGCTCTCAATAATGTTATTGATCAGCTTCTGCTCATCATAGTCATACTTCTCAGGGATCAGAACATCCTCGGCTCCGTTGGCAATACCACACCACAGTGCAAGCCAGCCGGCTCCACGTCCCATAACCTCGATGATACTGCATCTCTCATGGGAAGTAGATGTATCACGAACCTTGTCAATTGCTTCCATAGCTGTATTAACAGCGGTATCAAAACCGATGGTGTACTCTGTACATGCAATGTCAAGGTCGATGGTTCCTGGAATTCCGATTGTATTGATTCCAAGGTTAGCAAGCTTCTGTGCTCCGGCAAAGGAACCGTCTCCACCGATTACAACAAGTCCGTCAATACCGTGCTTGCGGCAGATCTCTGCACCACGCTGCTGTCCTTCCGCTGTGCGGAACTCGGCACATCTTGCAGTGTAAAGAATTGTACCACCACGCTCGATGGTGTCGGATACATCTCTTGCTGTCATATCGATGATCTCTTCGTTTAAAAGGCCGTTATAGCCCTTCTGGATACCTTTTACTTTAAGTCCGCTGGAAAGTCCACGTCTTACAACTGCACGGATTGCAGCGTTCATTCCAGGAGCGTCACCGCCGCTGGTAAGGACACCAATGGTCTTAACTTTGTTTTCTGCCATAATAATCTCCTCCATCTTATGAATCGTCGGGAGCTGTGTCTCCATTTTCAGTGGAAACGCCCTCGTTTTTCTATACACATATTCAGCATTAGTTTATAGCATTTTCAAAGGTTTTTCAAGACTCTTTCCTTAAGTAATTGCCGAAATTACACTCTGTTTTCCGTGATTTTACCATAATTTTCCATATACCTGTCTGATTCTTCACTTTAAAGCGTTTTCAGAGCTCTTTCTACAACCCGGATATTGCCTTCACCATATTTTTTACTCATCTGTGCAAGCCATTCATCCTGCAGATTTACATGGTATGCAGCAGACAGTTTTTTCATTGCTTTTACATCTTTCAGATAAATAACGACAGTGTCTGTACCCTGAGAATTCCGTAGATCCTCCAGAAGCCCTTTTTCTTTCTGGCTGTAATCGTCCTTACTTTCAAACTGGATCCAGAGTTCTCTCGGAATATCGGAGAAAGGCCGTACCTTTTCCAGGATCAGTTTGCTGGCCTTGTCATCCTCGGCAGATACGCGTCCCTGGATGAATACCCTGGCGTCCTCATTGATCATATTCTGCCATTTCTCGTAATCTCTTGGGAAAACCATGACTTCCACAGTTCCAACCAGATCCTCCACGGTAAGGAACGCCATCACTTTGTTTGTTTTGGTATACTTCACGTTTTTCTCTGTGATCATTCCTCCTATGATGACTTTCTGATTGTCCCGTACTTTTGACTCATCCGGTTCACCGCCTTCACGGTCATCTTCATCTGATGGCTGAAAATCAATCGTTCTTGCGGAAATCATTTTCTCCATTATATTACGGTAGCGATCCAGAGGATGACCGCTCAGGTATATGCCAAGGACTTCTTTTTCATAGGACAGAACCGTCTCTTTGTCATATTCTTCCAGATTCGGCATACGAATCTCAAATTCTTTTTTTTCATCTTCGCTGGCAATGTCGAATAAGCTGAGCTGCCCTGCCATAGACTGCTTCTTGTTTCGGGAAATGTCATCTACGATCTGACCAAAAACGACCATCTTCTGATGACGGTTTCCTTCCAGACAATCCAGGGCGCCTGCCTTAATAAAGTTCTCAATGGCACGTTTGTTCACAGCTTCAATATTCCGCTCAATAAAGTTCTTCACGGAAAGGTACTCGCCATGTTCTTTTCTCTCTGCAACAATAGCCTCGATGACCGGACGCCCTACGCTCTTGATTGCGGAAAGCGCATAGAGGATCGAGCCTCCTGATACGGAAAAGCCATACTCGCCTTTGTTGATGTCCGGCGGCAGGATTGGAATGTTCATCTGACGGCAGACCTGAATATACTCGGCAACCTTGGTAGGCTTGTCGATTACGGAGGTCATCAGCGCAGCCATATATTCTACCGGATAATAGTATTTCAGAAAGGCAGTCTGATACGTAACATAGGCATATGCCGCCGCATGGGATTTGTTAAATGCATACTGTGCAAAATCGATCATTTCATCGTAAATCTTATTTGCGATTTTCTCGTCAATTCCATTCTTAATACATCCAGGAACACCTTCTGCTTCATTTCCATAGACAAAAGCCTGGCGTTCTTTTTCCATAACGTTAAGTTTCTTCTTGGACATGGCTCGGCGAAGAAGATCGCTTCGTCCCAGGGTAAATCCGGCAAGGCTCTGTACGATCTGCATAACCTGCTCCTGGTACACGATACAACCGTGAGTCGCTTTCAGGATTGGCTCCAACTGAGGACAATCATAGTGGATGGTGTCTGGACGGTTCTTGCCCCGGATGTACTGGGGGATAAAGTCCATCGGTCCCGGACGATACAGGGAAATTCCGGCGATCACATCCTCCAGGCTATGAGGCTTCAGTTCTTTCATAAAGCCCTTCATTCCGCCACTCTCCAGCTGGAACACACCGTCTGTACGTCCGGTTCCAAGAGAATCCAGCACTTTCTGGTCGTTATAATCTATTTTTTGCATATCAAGGGATATGCCGTAATTTTTCTTTACATTTTTTACTGCGTTGTTGATTACAGTCAGGGTTCTAAGGCCAAGGAAATCCATTTTCAAAAGTCCCAGCTCCTCAAGAGTTGTCATGACAAACTGGGTGACAATGGTTCCGTCCTGCGCGCGGGAAAGGGGCACATACTCGGAGACGTCTTTCTGGCTGATTACAACTCCGGCAGCGTGCATGGAGGTATGTCTTGGAAGACCTTCCAGACGTTTGGCCATGTCAATCAGATGATGCACATCCGGCTGCTCGTCGTATGCTTTTTTCAGTTCCGGGTTTACTTCCATGGCTTTGTCGATTGTGACAAGCTTCACATTCGGTATTTTGGCAGGAACCATTTTCGCAATGGAGTCTACCTGGGCATATGGCATATCGAGGACACGGCCTACATCACGGATAACACCGCGGGCTGCCAAAGTACCGAATGTAACAATCTGAACCACACAGTCTTTGCCGTATTTCCGTACAACATAGTCGATTACTTCCTGTCTTCGCTCAAATCCGAAATCCACGTCAATATCAGGCATGGATACTCGCTCCGGATTCAGGAAACGTTCAAACAGAAGGTCATATTTGATTGGATCAAGTAAGGTGATTCCAAGGGTATATGCAACAATACTTCCGGCTGCGGAGCCTCGTCCGGGACCTACTTCAATGCCATTACTGCGGGCATAATGGATGAAATCCCACACAATGAGGAAGTAGTCAACATAGCCCATATTTTTGATAGTGTTCAGCTCGTATTCCAGTCGCTCCCGTAGCTCTGGGGTAACCGGATCGTACAGGCGCTCCAGACCTTCGAAGCAGAGCTTATTCAGGTATTCCCAGGAGGTGTAGCCCTCGGGAACGTCGAATCTTGGCAGCTTGATAACTCCGAATTCAATTTCTACGTGGCAGCGCTCTGCTATTTTATGTGTGTTCTCCAAGGCTTCCAGTGCATATGGGAAAAGTGCCGCCATTTCCTGCTCGGATTTCACGTAGTACTGACCGCCTTCGTAGCGCATACGGTCTGTATCGGACAGCTTCTTCCCTGTCTGGAGACACAGAAGAATGTCGTGAGGATCAGCATCTTCTTTGTAGGTGTAATGAATATCGTTAGTGGCTACCAGGTCAATTCCAGTCTCCTGATGCATGCGCAGAAGCTGCTGGTTTACATTCTGCTGTTCCGGAATTCCATGATCCTGAAGCTCCAGGAAAAAATTGCCTTCGCCGAAAATTTCCTGATAGCGGAGGGCCGCCTTCTTAGCGTCCGGGTACATTCCTCTGTTAAGGAACCGGGCTACTTCACCGGCCAGGCAGGCGCTCAGCGCGATGAGACCTTCGTGATATTCCCGGAGAAGCTCCAGGTCTACTCGTGGTTTATAGTAAAAGCCTTCTTTAAAGCTTTTGGATACAATTTTCATAAGGTTCTGGTAGCCCTGGTTGTTCTCGGCAAGAAGTACCAGATGGTAGTAACGGTCGTCGCCACTGCCGATCTCGCGGTCGAAGCGGGAACCAGGGGCTACATAGACTTCGCAGCCAAGGATCGGATTGATTCCGGCTGCTTTCGCTGCCCGGTAAAAATCGATGACGCCGTACATGACCCCATGGTCTGTGATGGCCGCGCTGTCCATCCCAAGCTCCTTTACACGGGCAACGTATTCTTTTATTTTATTGGAACCGTCCAGCAGGGAGTATTCGGTGTGGACGTGGAGGTGGGTAAAAGCCATTGTGTGTCTCCTTCTTCGCAAATTTGCTATTTAGTGTGTTGGGAG
>NZ_JAQDKY010000055.1:0-20091 GCF_027662325.1 Blautia faecis
TCACATTCATATTTTTTCATAGTCATTTTCCCTTTTCAATGTCGATTTATTTTTGTTACCAAGTTCCTAGCAATTTTTCTAACACTTTGTTTCTTGTATATCTGTATTATACATGATAATTATTCTTTTGTCAATAATAGTAATTATTATTATTTTTGCACTTAGCATAAACTGATATTTGAATTGCACATTTACATATTGTATATATTATGGGAATAGTTGAATAAAAAAATGAACTCTATTCATTAAAGACAGAGTTGCTGGAAATTATTTCTCTCCAACAACTTTCTTCGTCTTTAAGTCCTTGAAACACAATACTGTCCAATCAGATTCATCCAATTGTTATATTTATTCTTTTCACACACCTTTCGGCAAATTTCATTTTCCATCAATACACAGAACATCTTATCATAATCAAATGCCCAAACAGCACCATTCACATGGTTTTCCACTGCTTTCTGATCTATGTTCTTTAAACGTGTGACCATTTTTTCAATTTCTCCATTTCTCAAGTTACCGATATTTTTGCAGATAAACCGAAAGAAATTCAACGTTGCATATTCGTCATGCCAATGGAACTCTTCTGGATTGTTTTTAATTTTACTGACTCGCTGCTGTTCTTTGATTATCTGATCAGCTACACCTTTCATCGAATCTTCGTATCTCATATTACTCACCTACTCTTCCTCAACGCCCAGTGACAGTTTAAATCTTTTATCCTTTGCCTGCGGTACCACGATCTCATGATTTTAATGGGAAGCAATTACTTACTACAACTTGCAGAAGCGGATATCCAAAAGGCATTGTGGGAGCTGCCTTTGCTGACCGAAATCCATCTTCTTATGTAAAACCTGCAGGAATATAAAGGGAAAGTGACTATCCCTGCCGATTAATAATCCAAATAATATCGTCTATACCTACAAGATTTTGATTATGCGATGCAACGATCTTCCTTCCAATCAAGGTGGTGGTGGAAAACGGACCCAAAAACCAGGCTTTAATTTGAATACCAATATCTCAACAATGGAAATGGAAAAAATTGATGCAGAATACCTGGAGGCACAATTTAGGATCATAACAATGGAAGACGTGGAAGATTCCGATGACTATGATGAATTAAAGTCTGCTGCCATTAAGGAAATCAAAAAGAATCTCGGTATGTTAACTGAAATACAGCAAAGATACGCAAAAATAGTATTATCAGATATTGAGAATGGAATTCTGATTGTCAAAAAAGGAAAAAAATTCATGGATTACATCCAGGAATATATGGAACGGATCCAACGTGAAAAGATCAAGAATTATGCAGACCAGGTTGGACTCAACCCAGATAGACTTTTTGACCTATATAGAGAATATACTTCTGGTGAAGTTGACCCATTAAAGTTCGAAAGGTTAAAACAATCTGTTGATATTGAACGCTTGAAGAAATATTACAATTGTGTAGAATTCAAAGCCAGAATCCGTTTTCATGTAGAATTGAAAAAATATATTGAAGAACGCAAAGCTGACTACGAAGAGAAAGGATGATTCAAATGCCTAGACCCAAAAAAGATAACTATCCATTGTCGCTGAGAATAGAAAAAAATGTATACGATCGATTAACTCAATATTGCGAGGATTCTGGTCAGACTAAAACCCTGGCTATTGAGCGGGCTTTGATGGTGTATATAGATGAGTATTATAGGCAGCAGGAGAAGCTGGAACATATATAAGAATAATTGAAAAAAATAAAGATCGGTAAGTGGATTGTCTAAAGTTTTGCAATTATTTGTTTAATTACACTATTTAACTGCTGGATTGTCAGTCAAAGTAAGGAAGCCTACCTCGATTGACAATCTGACAGTTAAGAAATAGCAACCAAGTGGGAAAGCAGGAAACTGTTAGACGATTAGCTTGCACGAGTCGTCATATATTTTCGGTATAATCGCCATTTACTACCGATTGGATCAGAAACATATACCTCACCAGAATTTTTATTATCATTATCCCATACTATGTTGGTTATTACCATATTTATTAATTTGGTATCACTATACAAATCAAATTTTGCGCCAAGTAATGTTGCATGGATAGGACCTTCTATGAATTCATAATTGACGTTTTCTTTTTCAATGGAATCTTCTAATTTGGGATCTTTTATTTTAATTTCTCCAATATGAAAGTGGTCAAATGGGTGTTCCCAACCAATTGACTTATTATCTATTAGACAAGTTTTCAATTGGGCAAAAAATATTACATCTTCCATTGGCATTTCAGCACTAGGAATAAATGATACACCAAGGATATCTTCTAATTTTTGGGCAGTTGACCAGAATTCTTCAGCATTTTTTAATTGTTCAGCGTCAAGTTTATTTTGGCTAACAAGTGGATTGATTAGTGTTTTTCCATTAATTTTGATTGTTCCATTTGAAAGACCATTTATAAAATGAATAGTTGATAATGCATCAGAAACTGTATTAGCTTTTTGAGGGGTGATTGAAAATGTTGCTTTGGCTTCCTTTTTATTGGTCTCCGTTAAAATAATTCGTATCTGTATAGATGGCCAATCAATATTAGCATATACTTCCTCGTCAAAGTTTGGATGCGGCTGTCTTCTAATGCTAATTGTCAATATATCTCCTTCAATAGTTTCAAATACTATTTTTTGAGCTGGAGGAAATGGCTGTGGGGACATAAATCCATTCTTTATTTCGTCTATTTCTTTAAATGGATTTCCAAATGTTTTTTCGATGGGCATTTGGTTTTCGTTATCTCCTATTTTTGCATTTTTTATGGGAGCACATAATTGCATTCGATATAAATATTCTGCCCATTTTTCTTTAGGTATGCCTTTTAAATTATCTTCTATAAATTGGGAATCGAGATCTACTTTCAACAATATTGTTTCGGGTGTATTATCAGGTCTTGGACCAGCAACATAGTCTCCATTTTCATTGCGATAGTACATAAATGTAGAAGGAAGTTCTTTAGATAATATGTCTAAAACTTCTTGTGGAATATCGCTTCCTTTGTCAGGCGTTTCCTCAAATGTATCATAAAAGTCAGCTATCATGTCAGATCCTCCGAAAATCTACTACTAATTTCAATCTTTGAAATTAACAAATATTTTATAGATTCTTCTAATTTCAATTCTTTTATTACATCAATAATTTGATTTAATGCAGGCTCATCTGGTACAATTATGTATTTTACATCTCTCCATTCGAATTTAATCCAGGTTTCTGGATGTCTAACAAGAACATCAGAATACGCATTTTTGCCCTTTTCACTTATTTGGTCTTCTTTTATTAAAAGTGGAATTGATTTTGGAAAATTTGTGGTAGGGATATAACGCCATTCACATTCATCTTGAAAAATATAAGGTTTAATATCGCCACCTATTTTTTCAGGGCTTGAAATTGGTTTCATATACATTAGTGTGCTTAGAAGATAATTTAGTAAAATCTTATCCTCATCGTGTACTCGTTTATCAGATCTAAAATAATGTGTAAAAGCTTCTTTAAAGTCATCAGAAAGAGGTGATTGAGGATTCATATAATGAATTGGCTGTACTTTGAATTTATTAATGATTTGTTGTTTGTCTAAAGCAATTCCGTATCTTCCGTATAAAGTCATATGATTTCCAACTTTAGAGAACGGAATATCACAAAAGCAAGTCATTGGAAAAGCAATTCTTTTTAGTCCTTCGATATTCCAGTAGTCTAATGGTTCAATCACATAACGAGGGATAATTGCTTGATTTTTTAGAATTATTTCTAAAAATTCTGGCTTTTTCATATAGTTGCAAAGAACATTTGCACTATTATGCCAATAAAGTTTTGGGGCTATCTCTGGAGTTCCAGTTAAACTAAATTCCATAAATTGAATTCCTTTTTTATTATATTCTGTGAATTAAAATAATTTCTACTATAAAAGTAAAATTCTTTGATTAATGTTAAATACAGTGTTGGTTATTTAAGGCGATTACTATAACGCTCAACTATAGAGTTTTTGATCATGTTATCGCTGTTCTAATTAATTTTCATCAATACTTTTCTTATTTATTTCAGTGCATATAATTTTTATCACTGCATTGCCAAAGATCCTTATAATTTATATTCTTTATAAAGTTCCTTATGGTATTTTTCATCCGTTTCTGACATTAGAGTAATATTTGTATAACAATCATACAACAGAGCAAAAATTTCGTCAAACGTTTCTTCTGTTTAAACAATAATAAAAAGAACTAAAAAATATAAAAGATAATACCTTATGGGGGGCATATGACGTTCCATAAGCATATGGTCGCTATTTTCATTTGTATACCATTTGCCGGATTGATGAATAACGTAAACACCTTTGCCGAGAGCCATTGCAGCTGCCTTATAATCTTGTGATACGATAATATCACCTTTCTGACAGATGCTAATTAGCTTGTAGTCCACAGCATTTGTTTCTGCTACGATTACAATGACCTTATTTTAACATGATGATTCAATATTCTTTATGGGTGAGTCCAGTATATCATAGATTAACTTGATAAAATATTCCTTACCATTAAGAATCTCTTTTATGGAGAATAAAAAATCGAGCAGAAAGCCAGCTGTTAATCGCTTTCTACCCGATTCTTCTATGCTTACTTATTTAACCTTTTACACTTCCTGCCGTTAATCCTTCAATAAAGAATCTCTGACAGGAAATAAAAACTACAAGTATTGGAATTAAGCTCAGTACAGAGAGTGCAAAAACATATCCCCACTGTGTAAACTGATGCTGTCCGAAAAATCCGGAAATAGCGATGGGCAATGTTCTTTTCAGATCGTCATTAATGACTGTATTGGCCCACGGAAATTCTTCCCATGCAGTAAGGAAATTAAAAATAGATACAGAAGCAATTCCTGGTTTCGTTAATGGAAGAATGATTCGGAAAAAAACAGTAAATACACTTCCACCATCTATATAGGTTGCTTCATCCAACTCCCTGGGAATGTTCTCTACAAACCCTTTTATCATGAAAGTAGAATAGGGAATAACCCATGCAACATAAAACGGAATCAACCCGCTTAATTTATTGATCACCTTTAGTTTGACCGCTAACTCATACTGGGGAACAATCAAAGTAGTCCCAGGTATGATCATGGTCAGCATGATAAACGTGAATAAAAACTTACGTCCCGGAAATTTAAACCTCGCAATACAGAATGCCATTGCTGCCGCAACAATCGCTGCTATTGCTACCGTCACAGTGGAAACAAAAATACTATTGATAAAATTGTTTCCGAACTTCTTTTGGTGCAGAATATACTGGAAATTTTCCAAGGTAATTTCTTTTATTTTTGGAAAAAATCTGGGAGGATATTCATATAATGCACCATTTGGCTTCAATGCAGTACTCAGCATATAGATCATTGGAAGAACAACAATGATAAGACCGAGAGTGAGGATTATGTATGTGATTCCTTTATAAACAGCTTTTTTGGAAATCTTCAAGTTCCCCACCCCCTAATCCAGTTTACTGTGATCCATCATCCGGAATTGAACAACTGCCAATATTCCTAATACCACCGCAATAATAAAGGAAAGTGCTGCGGAATAACAAAATTCACCTGTACTAAATGCCTTATAATACATCCAGGTCAGCACACTTTCTGTTTTATGTCCTGGATTTCCATCTGTGATCATTTTAATCGATGTAAACACATTAAATCCACCAATGGTGAGCATTACCAGTGCAAACAGGATCGTTCCTTTTATGGAAGGAATTGTTACATAGATAAATTTGGCAATGGTTCCGGCACCATCTAATGATGCAGACTCATATAAGTCCCTTGGAACAGTCTGTAAAGCAGCTAAAAAGACTACCATATTCCAGCCGATTCCCTTCCAGGTTCCCAAAAGCATTGCAACGCTCATGCCGCCCCACCGACTGTCCAGCCAATGGATGTTTCCACTGGTCAGATGTATTACTTTGGTAAGAAAATAGTTCAGCAATCCTTCCGTGTTAAAAACATACTTGAACACTAAGGATGCAATTACCCATGAAGTAATAACGGGAAGGTAATATGCTACTCGATAACTAATGGAAAATTTATTAATATTGTTTATGAGCATTGCGATCAGAAGTCCAAGTATCATTTGTGCTGGTACTGTTACCAATGTATACACAATGGAATTCGAAAATGCCAGATGAAAATATGGATCCGTTAAAACCTCTTTATAATTGGCAAATCCGATGAATTCCTGATCAAACATAGAGCCAAAATCCCATTTGAAAAAGCTTGTGATTAATAATTTTACGATTGGATAAATGGTAAAGAATCCAAAAATCAAAATACCTGGAAGGAGAAGAAATCCAATCTGGATATTTTGGCTTTTCTTTGTTTTCATACAATCCCTCCCGTTAACTTAAGAATCTGTTCTATTATTCTTCTGCTAATAAAGCGTCTACTTTTTCTGCCAGTTCATCCATGGCGTCCTGTGCGCTCTTTTCATCATTCATAACAGCGCTTACAGCAGTTGCCAGTTCGCTGTCGATTTCAGACCAGCAGGATACGGTAGGTCTGGATTCTGCGGATTTAATAGCCTCGATAAATGGTGCAAAATCAGCATTTTTTACGGTATCGCTTTCGAGAGTAGCTTTATTTACCGGAATCTGGCTGCATTTTGCCATTTCTTCCTGCGCAAACTCACCAGTCATAAATTTCATGAATTTCCATGCAGCATCTTTGTTTGCCGTATTAAACATGGAAATATCCTCGCCGCCAAGAACAGAATGGGAACCGCCCTCGCCTTCTGGCATTGGAGCTGTTGCGTATTCAAAATCTGGATATGAGCCTTCCATTTCAGAGATTTTCCACGGACCATCCATGATCATGGCATATCTTCCAGTTCCAAAACCATCCGTCATTGGGATATCTCCACTATTCCATCCAGTGATCGCACCTTCTTTATACAGATCCGCAAGTGTCTGGATTGCATTTACGGTTTCAGCGCTGTTTAAGTATCCGGTAGCCTTGGTCTGATCCTCATTGGTTATGGAACCACCCATGCTCCAGATAAACGGACATAAATTCCATCCTGCTAATGCTGGTTCATCATAGCCCCAGATCTGCTGGCCATTTTCATTTTCGCCCGCCAGCTTCTTGCAGTCCTCTATAAATTCATCCATAGTAGTCGGCGCAGAAAGTCCGGCATCTTTGAAGGCCTTTACATTGTAAAACAGTATTTTCGTATTTGTATTTAACGCAAGTCCGTAAGTATCCTGTCCAATCTGAGCGGTACTCATCGCACTTTCCAGAAGACCGTCCGCTACCTCCTGATAATCACCCATCTCCTGGTTCAGAGGTACTAAAATTCCCATTTTTTCAAATTCAGGTACCCAGGCACTGTCGAGTCGTGCTACATCTGGAAGGGTTTCGGATTTGGCACTTATCAGGATTTTTTCATGAAGGTCTGACCATTCATGGGAAACTGCATTTACCTTAATGTCAGGATTTTCTTTTTCAAACTCAGGGATCAAAACATCATTCAATGTCTCATTTTCGGCAGACTGTTCGCTGTAATGATGCCAGAAATTGATGGTAACCTCTTCTGCATAACAGGGTGCTGCACCTAATGCTGTTACACACATTGCTGCTGATAAAATGGTAAATAACTTACTGCTTTTTCTCATTTTTCATTCCTCCTGTTTTTAAAATGATGCCTTCAAATGCTCTCAATGATAACTTTAAAGTTCCCTGGCAGGAAATCATGTCTTCATTAAAATATCCTGCGTTTACCAGCTTTTCTGCCTGATAACTTTTTCCTGTCAATAAATCTTTGTACTCTGCAATCTTAAGAACGGGAAGCCGCACTTCAGTTGCTTCTTCTGCCACATTAATGAGTACATAAATTTGTTGGTTGTCTGACTGGCATAAATACCCGTATGTCATCTTTTCACATACAAGTGGTACAATGTTTCCTGTTCTTAAACATGGATTCTTTTTTCGGATACGGATTATTTTTTTGTAAAAAGATAATACATCTGCATTCTGTTTTGCGGGGTTCCATTCCATGCATCTTCTGCAATCGGGATCATTGTCACCATTTAAGCCAATTTCATCACCGTAATAGATGCTTGGAGCCCCTGGGAAACACATCTGGAACAAAGCGGCCAGTTTCAAACGGCGAATATCACCGCTGCAATTCCATAAAAATCGTTCCGTATCATGACTGTCCAACGGCTGGAAAAGCGCCTGCCTGATTTCTTCCGGATAATGGGAACGCATCTGGCAAATTCTGTGGTTAAACATTTTTGCATCAATGCTGCCCCTGGCAAGAAAATCCCTCACACTATCCCGGAATACATAATTCATGATACTGTCTACGGATTTTTCATCCAGCAAGGAAAATCCGTCTCCCCATGTTTCTCCCAAAAGGAGACAATCCGGATACGCTGACTTAATCCGATATCTGATTCTTGTCCACAAAGAGGGATCGATTTCATCTGCGACATCTAAGCGCCATCCATCAATATGATACTCGTTCAGCCAGAAGACCATCACATTGTAAATATAGGCCTGTACTTCCGGATTTGCCGTATTCAGTTTTGGCATATATCCATAGTCCCCGACACACTCATAAACTGCATCTGTTTCCGATACTTCTACAGGAAATTTTCTGATATAAAACCAGTCACAATACCAGGATAATTCCTGTTTTTCAAGTATGTCCTGAAAGGGAGCGAAATGTATGCCACAGTGATTGAATACCCCATCAAGAACGATTTTTATCCCATATTTATGACAGGTTTCAACCAGTTCCTGAAATGTTTCCTTTGTTCCGAAAGAAGGATCAATCTCCAAATAATCCGTTGTAGCATATTTGTGATTAAAACCCCTTTGAATATGGGATTCAGATACAGGCATTCCACTCCAAGAGAATTCAGGTATTCCAGATTTTTCAGAATTCCGGAGAGATCGCCTCCCATATAATTCTCTCTGTTAGGGGATGTTCCCCATTCCTGACAGCCAGAAGGATCATTAGAAGAATCCCCATTAGCAAAGCGTTCCGGGAAAATCTGATAATAAATAACTCCTTTTGCCCATTCAGGAACTTTTAAAACATTAGTTTCATTCGCATAGAGGAATTCATAAAATCCATCTTCTGGTTCGTTTTCACTGGTTTCCCATGCATTCTGGAAATAAATCTTTCCTGCGGTGTCAGTTAATCTAAAGTAATATTTCAAATACCTTAACGTATCTTCTGTAATCACTTCTGCTGTAAAATGATCTCTCACACCATCTCTAGTAACACGCTGCATAAGGTAACTGCTGATCTTCTCTGGTGAAGTTCTTGAAAAAATCAGCAATTCGCAGGTTCTAATATCGCCTGCAGCGGCATGTATCGTCACCACCAATTTCTTTCTGCTGGCAAGATACACATCCGGATAGCCTGCGTGATGTTGTACTGCCGGTATATTCATTTTTTCTCCAATTCTGCATTGGTTTTGATATCCTCACTCTATTATACCTTTCGAGTAGACAACCTAGGAATCAACTCAGTTGAAATTAGGTTCTCTCTTTGTATAAAGTTTTGATCTTTTATCTTATTTATCAAAACCTCTGCTGCCATTTCCCCAAGCTTGTAAGTATCGATATCCACTACAGTGAGCGGCGGATCCATATATTCTGCAAAGGGATAATTATCAAAAGTTACAACTCCAATTTCTGTGGGTACCTGCTTTCCAAGTTTTTTCAATGCCTGCAGAACCTGAAAGGCAATTATATTGTTGGAGCATAAAAATGCATCTACATGTTTATGTTCTGTTGACTCTATAATTTTTCTTTCCAATTCTTCTTCATTCTTTTCCTTAAAAATAATACAGGTATTTTTTCCCTCCAGAGCTTTCTCATAACCCTGGATCCTTCGTTTGGTAAACATGGCTTCCAGATCATCTGCAACATAAGCAATTTTTCGATAACCGCATTTAAGTAAATGCTCGACTGCTTTTACGCCTCCCTGAAGATTATCCATATCTACCCAGTTCATGGTTCCATTTTTCTCTGATGTTTCTCCCATTACCACCCATGGAATGTTTTCATTTCTCAGGGCTGATAAAATATTCTGGTTCAAGTCTGACGCAGTCAAAATTAATCCATCAACTCTGTGTCCAAAAATGAGCTCGCATGCAGGAGAACTTTTTTCTTCCACATCATTTGTGATCAGAAGACTGTATCCATTTCTCTGTGCTACTTTTTCCATTGCATAAACACTTCGCGTGAAAAAGGTATTGGCAAATGCATTTTCATTATCTGCATCTACCACTAGCCCGATCGTAAGGGACTTTCCTTTCGCAAGGTTTCGTGCAAGGCTGTTTGGATGATAATTAAGCTCTTTCATTGCTTTATAAACTTTATTTTTCATCTCATCTGAAATTGGTGCAGTTCCATTGATCACTCTTGATACAGTAGATTGAGAAACTCCCACTTTTTTTGCGATATCATTTAACGTTGCCCCCATATACATCCTCCCTGATATAAGATTTTTTTCTGATTTTTATAGGATTCTTTACATTATCCGTGTTGTTGGTGTCATTATTATAACCTTATATCAGATATTATGCAAGCGGTTGCATTCCATGGTAAAAAAATAATTTTCTTGTGAAAACCTCCTTCCATTCACGCATTATGCAAGCGGTTGCATAATGCGATTTAATATATGCGCTTCCTTTATGAAAGCGCTTGCATCAACTATGCTTTAGTAATACCACTTATTATTAGAAATGTCAATTAAATTTTAAAAGGAATTGATATTTTGTATATTACATACAAAAATTTGTTTTGATTTTTATAACATTATCGTTTTAATATATAGTATTTCGGCCTTATATGCTTAGCTGATTCAGCTGGTTTGATTGCTTTTTCAACTGCAGATTTTAATTTCGATTTTATATTTTTTAACATCGTTATATCTGCAATGTTTCCTTCAACAGTAAAATCAATGGCTCTTTTATTCTAATTGTCTCCCTTTATCCCAGCATAATGTGCAAAGCCGATATCCTGATATTCATAATGACAACGTTGAAATGCTTGAACACATGCAGTTTCATTTTGTCCAAGTTGTTGCAGAAATTGCATAATCTCTTGAGTTTCCATTTATAAAAGGCAAGCCTAAAAAAGACCTGCCTTTTTATATTTTATTATTTTTTACAGTGCATATAATTTCTACCGATGTACTTCTTAATATGCTTATAATTTATATTCTTTATAAAGCTCCTCACGATACTCTTCATCCTCAGAGGCCTTCTTTGCATCCGAATAACGTTTGTTCTTCAGAAGAATATTCATAAGTGTTCCTAAACGGTTTTCACCCTTTTTTTCGCCTCTTTTTTCGCCTTTTTTTATACCATTTTCTTCGGCATAGGAAATCATACTTAACATATCAGCCACCTCCTTTTGTCGGACCGGTTTATCAGAGTCCGGAATATATGATAATACTTTTTCCTGATTACCAGAAAACAATCCATATAAAAAATCAACGAGTCCTTTTTGATCTTGATTTTCTCCGCCAAGTCTTACGATGATTATTTCTATAAGGTCTGCTTCGG
The DNA here is from genome assembly GCF_027662325.1 of Blautia faecis. Taxonomy (NCBI): domain Bacteria; kingdom Bacillati; phylum Bacillota; class Clostridia; order Lachnospirales; family Lachnospiraceae; genus Blautia; species Blautia faecis. The sequence goes on from NZ_JAQDKY010000055.1 coordinate 11,570, forward strand.
CAGTATTAAAATACCGTATTGAGAGAAGCCTGGAGGATCTTTGTAAGGGAAAAACCATCAGCGCAGCTGCTGAAAAAGCCGGATTTTCCGATTCCAATTATTATTTCAAGGTTTTTGCCAAGGTAAAGGGCTGCAGTCCCAGGGAATATCGGAAACGCCAGTAACCCAATGGACTGCCTGAAAAAGCATTTCCGCCATCTGGCCTTTGCTTTGTGTCATCAGATAAAACTTAAGGAAGTCAGAATGTGGCAAATCATATCTGTGTTGGAAGCATATCCGGCTCCGGTCACGCAGAACAGATACTGCTTGTTGGTTGGATGGAAAAACATAATCGCACTGTAGTCACTTTCTTCAACCCGGTAGGAAATACATGGAATTCCATTGATGGAGACAAGATCATCCACCTGATAACCGCCCTTAGTAAGGTCTGCTGCTAGCTCCTCAAGGGACTGCGCACCGTCACTGTAGGCCCATACCACAGAAATTCCAGGCGGGTTCTGGACTCCGGAGGTGTCACCTGCTGCGAAGAGCACTCCCTGTTTGGTCTGCTCATCAGATAGCTCATACACATCCCAGTCATTTGGCAGATACAGCTTAAACCCATCCTCAAAAGAAACCCAGGTTCCGGCGAAGCTGACATTTTCCTGAGAAAATGTGATACTTCCCATTTGAGAGCTGTCTGTATTTCCCGTATCTGTCTGTCCATCTTCCACGCTTGAGGAAACACCGCCTATATTTCCCACTGTACCGCCAAAAGACTGGTCGTTTCCTGCTCCTCCCTGCCCTAATACATCACTTACAGTGCTTTCAATATCTTCTATAGGGTCTGAGGCAGCTGCATCTGAGGTTACAGAACGGGTGCCATCTACATGCTTTGTGTAGTCACTGTCTCCACCAGCAAGATAGGCAAAGCTTCCTGCTGTTTCCTCCAACGTACTTCCCACATAATAAGATAGCTCTGGTATCTCCTTTGCACCAAACATATAGGTGTTTCCATTTTCAGCAAAAAACAGTCTTGTGTCCTGCACCACGTAGCCACCTACATTATAGGAATATACAATACCAGAAAATTCTCTGTCATTTAAGGTTATCATGCTTTCCTGGGAAGTTACCTGTAAGTCTGAATACTCCTGTGCCATATACTGTGTAAACTGATTTGTGAAATCCTCTGCAGTAATGTTATAGTAGCCTACGATCACATAGGGGATCGTGCCCGATTCCTGGGTGTAAACATACACAAAGCCGTCTGTCTGCTCTATAGAGATATAGCTGCCAGGTACAATGGAAATTCCCAGGTCATCCAAAGCGACTGCCTCTGGTGAAGCAGTGATTCCTGCAGCCGGAGCTGCGATCTGGTTATTTTCGCTTCCAAGCTCTCCGAAATTTAATTCTGCCTGCACTGAAGTGCCGTTGCAAAAAAGCATTCCGGCAGTAAGAAGGGCTGATACTAAAATTGGGGGGATTCGTCTTTTTCCTTTCATAGGCTAACCTTCCTTTCGCATTTATTTTCCGTACAAGCCTTTATTTACAAGCTCTAATTAGGGTACAGCTGGGTAGAGCCAGCTGGCTGATCAAAGCTGCTGCCGCTTACATAAACATTCCCGTCAGTTCCCTCATATACATAATCGTAAGAATTGGGAACCTTTACATGGTCACCGTTAGATAAGGTGTAGTCATTCTGACCCAGGATATAATCAGAAAACTGATCTGCCATATAAGAGGAATCTGAACCCATAGAAGAACTCATGCTGCTTTGACAATCGCCGGTGATTGCTGACATGCTGCCACCGTTTTGCTGAAGCCTTTCCTGGGTAAGCTGGTACTGTACCTTGCCAAGCGCATCTATAAACTGATCACTGACAGTTGTGTTGGTTACAAACTGCTCATATATTTCCTTATTGGCTTCATATTCTTCCTCCGGGGTGAGCATGAAGAATGTAGCCGGTGAATCCCAGGCAATGCAGCTTGATTTAAAGGAGCCGCCCACGTACGCAAATTCGCCTGTCTGGGTAAGCTGAGTTGCCTCAACAAGGCTTATTACATACAGCTTAAAAGGATAGCCGTTAAGGCTTACGCTATAGGTTCGCTTGGCTACACCACAGTAAGCACCATCTACATTGTAGGTAATTCCTGTATTCAGCTGGGAAAGCATCTGGCAGGTTTCCTGATAATTCGTATTCGCCTTCTGGTCCAGTATTGCCTGTTCCTCCTGGGAAATTTCATCCTGCCCGGCTATCTGGAGCTGCTGCCCCGGAAGGATGGCCTTTGCCATATAATCACAGTAAGTATCCGCTGTCATAAACTGAAGCATAGGCATCATGGTCGTGCTGTCAAAGGAGCCATCCTGGTGCCAGCTATAGTCTGTGCCGTTTTGGGAATATTCCAGTATCTGCTCATAGCCAACGGGAGAATAATATCCCATGATTGTATTCTGATCCGGACTCATTGCAGTAAGATAAACCTGGGCTGCATAGTTAAGGCTCTGCCATTGTCCGCACCAAATGGTTTCTCCGCTTACTGTGTAGTCGGATGGTGCATAGCCCCTTGCCACCTTAAGTCCGGTAGAGGGATCTGTAATTTCCGTACACTTATATACCCTCTGCTCTCCTTTATTTTTGGTTGCCTGTGAGCTTTGTGTATTTGTGCCATCTGTAACAGAAGGGATATTTCCGGAAAATCCGTTTAATCCGTTTAATCCTTTTCCCTTTTCAAGGCCGGAAAACTTTTCTCCAAGAGAAGGGGAGGCGTCTCCGATATCAGTACCGATTTTCCCGGCCGCTTCTGAATTTCCCATGTCAAAGGTTCCATACTGTCCGTATTGGGAGCTCTCATCAGCTGCCCATACAGGATACGGATTTCTGCAGATACCACTGCCCTCCCAAAGCAGCACTGTCATAGCAATCAGGCTTCCCTTAAAAATTGCATTTGCTTTTTTTCTATCCATAGCCATCCCTCACTTTTTTCTGATTTTAATATCCCGCTTGCCTGCATACCTCGTCAATTTTATTTTGCCAGCCTTCTCCCATTCCATGAATCTGTGCGGAAAATTTCAGAGCCTCCCGTACCTCCTGGTAGCCGGATTTTGGAGTCATCAGCCGCAGCATTCCCATCCACAGCCCAAAGGCCTGATCCTTTGACATTCCCTGGGCGCAAAGCTGATACCCCACATATCCGATCAGGGAACAGTTAATATGTACACCACCATAATCATTATCTATACTCGGCGAATCTGTTTCCGGGTAATAATATCTGTCATAGAGAGCGGCTGGCTGGCCGTACTGCCAGGGATCACTTAAGCACCGCACCGGCATTCCGCTGTTTTCTCCCATGAACCATGCAGAATCTGAAGTTTCTCCAAGCAGCATTTCACAAAGGTTTCCGCACACATCACTGATTCCCTCATTCACGGCACCGTATGCATTCTCATACAGGTTTCCCCCTGTAATATAAGCGGTGATGCCGTGGGTAAATTCATGAGCTGCCACATCTACGCACTCACCGAAGTGATTGGCTGCACTTGCGGAAAACACCACCCAGCCTTCACACATTCCAAGATAAACGGCATTGTTTATCGGCTGCTTCTGGAAGTCGCAGTAATCTGTGAGAATCAGAAGCGGGCTTCCAAAGCCATCCACAGACTCCAGACCGTAACTTTTATAAAAATCATAAACCTTTATGTAGTTTTCATAGGCCATCAGGTAATGCTCCGGCCAGCAGGTATTATCATCAGAGGTCCAGGGCACGAACTGATTCTGGAAATTATAGGAATAATAGTCAGCCAGAAAAATATGTCTATTTACATCTGCCAGATAATAGGTTCCGCTTGCATCATTTCTGGCAACAGGAACCGTGATGGTTTTCTTAGTTCCATCATGGAGCGTAACCTCACCTGTATAGGTATCTGCGGACAGTCCCTCAAAATAGGACAAAGCCATTTCCATCTGCACATTGTCCCCAGGCACAGCCTCCTCAGGAGAGCTTACAGCCATATAAGTCAGGTAGCTGCCTTCATATCCCACCAGATGCTCCAGATAGCCTTTTCCGCCATTATCAGCTGCCCCTGCAGGTGGTGTAGTAAAAACAGCCCATGCGTGATACGCAATTCCATGTATTGTCACAGAGGTTTTTCTGGTATATTTTGTATAAAGCTGTACTTTATTTCCCGGATACCGGTTTCGTACAATCTGTTCTGCTTCCTTAGCTGTAATAGAGTTTTCTTCCTCCGGGGCCATTCCCACATTTGGGGTAAAGGAGCTTACAAGTCCTGCTGTATAGCCCTGTGGATCCAGAATGATTTTCAGCACTGCATTTTCCAGAGTCAGATCGCCGTAACGCTGCTTATAGGTCAGGTAGGTGTAGTGTATTCATCCTGCTCTCCATATACTGCAAAAAATTCCGATCCCCAGGAAAGCCCAAGAAGCTCTGCAATCCCCATTAGGGATTCCACTCCTTTTTCCGTGTCTGTTACCTTATCCTCGTAAAATTTGCCTCTCGAAAAGGTCACATACCCTTCATCGTTATACAGAAAATCCGCATTTCCCTGATTCATCCGAAGGATATCCTCTTCCTTAAGCTGTGGTACATTGTTGTGATTTTCCCCTGTGGCAGCCTGATTCTGCCTTTCCCAGGCCTCCAACAAGGATTCCTCTGCCCTGACTTCTGTTGGCTTCAGGCTTATGCAGGCTGCCAGAAGCGTCAGCATAAGCTTCGGCAGCGCCCTCTTTAGCCTACCCATCTCACAGAATGCAAAATAGACTGCACTCCATCATTGTTTTCCATATCCTCTCCAGAGAAATAAAGGACATCCATTACAGAATCACCTTGATCCATAAATACAATTCCGTAAGCGTCCTCATAGGAAAAGAAGGTACATGGAATATCATGAATTACCTCTGTTTTTTCTATGGTATAGCCCTGCTGCTTTAACGCTTCTTCGGCAACCTCCAGCATGGAGTCAAAATTACCTTCAGCAAGCTCCGCTTCAATCTCCTCCTGGGTGTAGCCCTCTGTAAGATCCATAGCCATTACGATCAACACTGCATCCTGGTCAACACATTTTGCAGCATAGTAAGCACCCTCTGCCTTATCTTCCTCATCCAGCTCTACCTCTTCCCAGTCTGGCAGAAGACAGATTTCAAATTCATCCATTATCTGCACCCAGCTGCCTGTGTACTCTTCCGTATTCGGCACAGCTACCGGTGCCGTAGTCGGTATTGCCGCTGGCTCAGCAGCCGATACTGTGTTGTTGTCGCCTTCGCTTAGCATATAGGCATGCTGCTTTACAAAATCAATTTCCGTATTCATCTGCTGAAATTCTGCTGCAATTGCCGAATCATCTGTATATGCCTGGAAGTCTGTTGGGAAAATCATAAAATAGTTCATTACAGACTGATCACTAAAGCCAATATAGGTAAAGTCCGGAAGCTCTTGAAAATCGTGATTGACAGTACAGGATAAGGTAAACAGCTTTCCACCCTCCTGCCCATATTTTTCCTGCCATTTCTCATGGCTTGCCTTGTGATAAAAGGTGGCAGAATTATCGGTTGTCTCGATCTGGATTTTTCCCTGCCAGTCAGCCGGAAGCGTAACTGCAACCTCTTCAAAATAATAGATCAGGGAGCCATCTGACAGCACATTGTCCGTGTATGCCATCAGATTCTGGGAGCTGTCTGCGCCATAAGCAGTACATGACAGAAGCATTGTACCCATACATATGGCAGCAATTATTTTTCTCAATGATTTTTTCATTTCCAAACGCCTCCTTCATTTTTTAGTTTATGAATCACGGATTGGGAGTATCATATTTTCCAGTGCATATCGAAGCTTTGGATGGTGGATCACAAAGTGGATGGAGGGTGTTTTGTTTTTGGAAACCATACACCATTTTTCCATCCTGCAGGTAATCTGAATATTGTGAAAGCCTTTGACCTTTATAAGGGAAAACTGATAATTTTTGTGGACATCTGCGTATGCCATGGCTGCCTCTACGCAGGTTCTGTATTCCTGGTAGGTAAGCAGAATATCCTTCTCAAGAAAGCACTCTGCCACAGGAAGCACTGCCGGGTATTTCTCATATTCTGCCTTGGTAACCTGGGACAGCTCATCAATAACCTGGCTGTGAGTCAGTATGCTCTCTATTCGCCTTTGTTCCCTTGCATGTGCCTTAAGGATTCCAGCGCATTCCTGCCTGCTGATTCCATTTTCTGCAAGAATCTGCTTCAAAACCTCCTGCGGGATGACAAACAGCGGCGGCGCCGCCAGAATCCGTCTGCGCTGCCCTTCTTCGTGGCTATCCTTTTCCAGAAAATCAAAAAGTGCGGCACGCTTTTCTTCTCTGTAGATTTCCATAAGAGGATGAGCCTTTTTCAGAAGATATTTCGTGTTTTTTCTGCAGATCTCCACCTCCTCCTTGCGGCTGGTAAGATAATAATGAGCCGTATCATGATGTCCGCTAATACAGTCCCCTGTCATAGCCGCCTGCCCGGAGGTATAATGCAGATGGGAATATACCTTGTTCTGAATCCCTTTCAGATAATAGGGGGAAATCTGTCCGGTCATGTAAAGGGGAATCCAGTTCTCCAGCCCCAGCATCATATCCTTCATAGGACGCTCCACATCATGGATAATGTGAATATGAAGACCTTTTTTCAGCACCATGGCAAGACCGAACATATATTTCTTGGCAAATTCCTGATCCTGTGCCATGTCCTCCACCGGCATATCACAACACAGATGCAGAGGCTCCATGGATTTAGATAATACTGTGTGCTTCAGAAAATCCAGCTCTCCCTCCCGCATTTCCTTCAGTCCATAGTATTGTCTGGAAACCGGAAGCTGGAAAGGAACCTTAGGTACTTTAAAGCTGTCAAAATGAATTGCTCGTATGTAATCATCCAGGTTAAATTCGTCCATTTTCTGCAAAAAGCCGGATATGTAATCCATTGTCTCAAATTTTCCCGAGCAAAGCCAATTCCGCAAAAGGATAAAGGAATTCTCCGGATGCATCAGTGTCTCATTGTCACAGCCTGTCAGTGCCACGATTTTGTTTAGCTCCTCCTGGCCGGAGAAATTCCTTACAATATATCCGCATACATTTTCTGCGAACCCCCAGACATCTGATGGTGTTCTTTTTCCTGTTCGGATTTTGGAAATATAGGACGGATCATAGTGCAGGGCAGATGCCATTTTGGATACATTGATTTCCAGTTCCCGAAGAAGTATATCAAACTTTTGATAATAAAAGATTTCTGATTTTTCTTCCTGCTTCAAGGCTGCCAAAAGGACCTCTAAAACACTTTCCTGATCCTTTTTCTTTCCTTTTTGCTCTGCAGTCAGGGCAATTCCTGCTGCAAGCTTTTTCAGATAATCACTGTCTGCCCCGGGAAGACGTTCACCCTTTCGGTATCGGCTGAGAATGGTTTCGGAAATACCGCTGTTTTGGGCAAGCTCCCTGCCGCTGCAGGAAAGTTCTTCTATATATAAATTCAACTGTTCCTGAAATGTCACCTTAAACCTGCCTCCTCCCAGAAAAGCTCTGCATTCTCCAAGTCATAAAGCTCTGTTTTGCCCTCGTTCCTCCATTCCAGGCTTCTGCCGTTCAATTGGAAGGACACTGTTGTATTATCCGGAAAGAAAAAGGAAATGGCATTATATTGATCCGTTACAAAAATGTCTGTCCTGTCTCCAACCCGGATCTGAAGAAAGGCATTTACAGCTGTCTTGATTTCATCCGGGGAAGTAAATTTCGTCACCGTTAACAGTCCTTCCGTGTCCTTTTTGAATTCTATTTCGGAGGGCAGCACCTTTTGCATATCCTTCATCTGGCTGCTGCCAGGCACCTCATAAAGGTAAGCTCCGGTGAGAGTGCCTTTTTCTTCTGGTAAGCCTTGAGAAGTTTTGCTTCCTGTCGTAATGCAGCACATAACCGCAAAAATAAAAAAAATGATCCGAGCCATTCTGGTGCCCTCCTTTCTTTGTACCACTGGTTATTTTCAGTATACACGAAAAACTGACCATATAAAGCAAATTGCCACATTTGTCTATGACAAACATGGCAATTAATTAATTCATCATCATAATATCAGTGTCAAGATTCCATTTGGGCGAAGACATCTTTTCACACTGTCAAAAAATGCCTGTGGATCCGGATAATGATGGAAGCTCATAGAACAAATACTGCTGTATTTGCTTCAAGGCCAGCTCTTGGCACAGCTTCTCTGCTCTCATTTTTCTCTGCCACCTGCTGTTCTCGTCTCTCCTTCACACCTTTTTCTTCCAGACTGCAAAAACTCTGCAAATACGGCAGTACATGATTCTGCATATCATTCATATTTCCAATCGGTTCCCAGTCAATGCCTGTAAGGTCAAAATCACCGGGCAAAAGAAAATATCAGATATCCTTTTCACAATTTCACCAATCACATTTATTACGGTCTTTGTTACAAGCACGAATCAAGTCAGGTACAATACCGAAACGTCTTATCTGTTAAAATCCTTGCAAAGATTAGTCCAAGCGGAAGCGA
>NZ_JAQDKY010000055.1:20101-20339 GCF_027662325.1 Blautia faecis
CCACAATGGAAGGCACTGTCACGGAAATCCTTGGATAACCCACCTTATTTTTCAAAAGGGAGGCAAGAAGTCCGGCTGTAAGAGCCCCTATAAATGCAGCTACTGCCGGAGGTAAAGCTACGAGATCCACCAGTTCAAGACGGAGGGTATTTGCAATTGCACCAAGTATTGCCGTAGAACAGGCAATCCTGACTGGGCTGTTAAACATGATAGAAAAACCGAACACGCCGAAAAAGCT
>NZ_JAQDKY010000056.1:0-19146 GCF_027662325.1 Blautia faecis
TGATATGCTCCCTTCTAGGTAGACAAGTGAAATAATAAAAACTTGTCACTTAGGAGGGAGCATATTTTATGTCTAAAAGAAAAGTATCTGTTGCGGATAAGATATATGCTGTAAATCTATATCTGGATGGAAAAGAAAGTCAACGGCGAATTGCCGATATGTTTGATGTAAGTCTCGCATCTGTCCAACAATGGATTCGAAACTATGAATCTATGGGAGCAAATGCATTCACATTGAAAGGGAATAAAAAATATTCCAAAGAATTGAAACAACAAAAACAAGCAAAGTTATCTCTACTCCCGTTATCAAAGAATTGCCGCGCGCAGAGGTGGGAAAAGGGCTTTAATTGCAGTAGCCCATACCATGTTAATCGCGATCTATCATATACTAAAAGAGAAAGTTCCTTATCATGACCTTGGAGCGGACTACTACTCCGTTATCAATCAAGAAAAGATAATCAATAGGAATATTCGTACATTAGAAAAGTTAGGGGTAAATGTAATGATTCAGCCGAAATGAATCTCTTTAACTGTATAATTAAGAGAAGGAAATAAGCCCGCCAAAAGGCGAGCTTATTTAGAATGCTTGTTTATAGGTTATCGCTGAACTACGTTTTCAGGACAGCCCCTCGATTTCATTCTAAGCAGCATTTTTTAAATCAAGGCTTAATTGTCCTGCCTGCTCCCATGTTTTTGTTGGTATTCCGCACGCATTCAACGCTTCTTCATACCGAACTCCATTATTAGTCAAATTCATACAGATCTTATAATGTTTAGGATGCGTTACAAGCATTCTTTGAAAACGGTTTGGTTCAGCCTCTAAGTGTGCGCCAAATCCGCAGAACATACATCCGGTTCTTTGTTCACCAGTCGTATAGTACTGTCCAAATTCATCCTGTAGGATATCCCCATATACCGAACTGATTTCAATATCTTTTTCAACAATGTATCGTAGTACATCAGCCCTCGTCCAAGAACCCAAAGGCTGACTTTTTATAAGAGCTCCACTATATACATTGCATCCTGTTTTCGAATACTGATGTTCTCTTCGAAAACTTTCATCCTGTGTAATTCCAATGTACGGCTTTCTTCCAGTCTCTTTTACATATCTGGTAAAAGGTTCCTTCTTAAGGATATCACAACACTTTGGACTTATATCGCACTGCATGCAAACAAGGAAACGCCATTTTTTAGGCAACATACCAAATTTCCCACGTTCATCCCCATATAAAAGGTAATTACGATAGCGATCACTTAGGTTACCATGACGAAGTTTACTGACTTTGCTTGCCGTTTCCTTTGAAGCAATCGGGAAACCATATTTATCCACAACTTCCGAAAAATAAGCTCGTTTTCCAGACTTCCACCTGGGATAAATCTCCACAAAGTTACCGCTTGCCCTACGTGCGTGCCGTACAATTTCTGGAAATTCCAGTCCTGTGTTAGAAAATACAGCCGGTATCTCATCTCCTAATACCATTCGTATCATATACAGCAGTGCCGTACTATCCAGGCCCCCAGAGTAACTAAGGTACACATCTCCATACCAGTTTTCATACCATTCTTGAATCCGTGTTTCCGCAAGCTTCACTTTCATTTCATAGGGCAGGTATTTCCGCTGACTAAATTGCCACTCATTTAATTTCAATTCATCCTGAAGAATGTACATTTATTCAGCTCCATTAACCTACGGATATTAAAAAAAATATCCGTAGGTTCGTCCTTATGCAGCCAGTGCTACAACACCAGTGCCCTCCTCATAGAAATTAATACAGTAGCAAACTGTATCTGTCTCAAACTTTACATACTCATCATTCTGCTCCAATACTCGCCTAATTTTTCCTGTTGAACGCCATAATCCATTCTGACAATAGTGAGCTTTCTGTCCTTCCTTCAATGGCTGCATCACGGATCCATATAATACTACCGTGGGCTTAAATTTCATTCGTTCTCCTCCTTTCTGAAAATTCTTCAACGAAGCCACCTCCTTTTTGCGCACAAAAAAAGCACAGAACAGACATTCATTTTTCAAATAAATCAATGTCTTTCTATGCTTTTATTTGTACATATGATTGGTTAAATTTTTTCTCCAGGCCATAAGCCTGAACAAAATATCTGTTTCTGAATCCAGAAACAAAAATGATTACATGTTCATAATATCTATATATAGCTATTTTGTCAACTGTATAATACAATATATTGCATTATTATATTTATTGGTTTAATATGGGAACTTCACAACACATATAATCAAACGGTATACAAACTCCTCATATAAATCTTGATCAAATTGACTATTTACGTTTGCGTATTTATATAATAGCGGATTATATAATTCTATTATCTGAACCATCGCGGTATCATCCATCGTTTTTGCTCTATTAAGAAGTTCCCTAAATCCCATATCTATTTTTCTCCTATGATTTTTCTTAGTTTTGTAAGTGTATTGAAATATATGTTTTTAGCTTGTAACTCACTTCTTCCTACCAGTTTCCCAATTTCACGAAAAGTTTTCTTTCCAATACATCGCAATACTAATATTTCAATCTGAAGGGTATTTAAAGCAGAAATAGCAGAATAAAGCGTGGGATCATCAATACTATTTAATACGTCTCTCGCATGAAATTCTTCACCATCTTTGATTTTATAATCAATACAGACATTCTCTAACATGCGTTCTGCTGCCTTATCCTCAATAGAATCAACTTCATCCAAAGATGTCTCTGTTTTGATTATTTTATTCAGCTCTATCAGGTATTCTTTTTTCGCGTTCAATATTGAAACTTTTAAATACGCTCCAAACTTTCTCTTTAGTTCTTTATCCATTTTATTTGGCATTATTGCCCCCCTAATTTGTAATCCTGTAAAACTTCTCCAGTTGGCGGAGCTCTTTGCAATTTGTCATAATAACAACCACTTTTACAATTAACAAAACAGACTACTGAAATAACTTTCCAGTAGTCCGCACAAACCAGGTAATGTTGAGTATCCTTCTGCTTTTTATGAATTTTCTGTTCCTCCTGCCTGATCGATCCATGCCACAATGGAGTTAACCGCAAACATTTACATGGAACCAGGAATTATATTTTCTTTTACATTCTATATATAATACGATTCAAATAATTTTTGGCATCATTTCTTCATAGAATTTTCACAATTTTTGTATAATTAATTTATGCAATTTAACACATTCTTGATTTCTTCCACAACCTAACCAAACACCAAAGATACTATTTTCTTAGAAAATCATCCAGTTCTGAATCATAGGCCTTGACTTCTTCCATTGAAAGAGTATCTACTTTTTCAAATGCCCTATCAATCTGCTCGGAGCTCATATCGTCTTCTTTTTCCTTTTCAATAACATCTGTTAGCTGTTCTTCAGACAACCCTTCTTGAAAAAGGTGTCCACATTCCGGACAGATTCTATACGACTTCCGAATTTCACACTGACACTCCGGACATATTTTCTTATGTGTTTTTTCCATTCCCAGATAAACTGTATATACTGTCAGCAAACTTGTTCCTGCCAGGCAGATTCCTGCTCCCAAATGATATCCCATAATGTTTCCGACAGTCCCTACTGCCTCCAGAAAACAAATGCTCCCCAATATTTTAAGTTCCATCACTTTTTGCACCTCCCTGTCTAATCCTCAGAATTATCAAACAGCTTATAATTCTTCAGCATTAAAGAAACCTCCGCATCATTCGCTTCATACTCTCCATCTATACTTACAAAATGATCCTCCTCATTCTTATCTTCTGGTGCCAAAGGAACTTTTTGTTCCTTTGGCTGATCAGAAAAAACCGGCTTTGGGGCTATCTGTTCAATTGATTTATTTTCGATTGTCCAATAGGCCAGTACTGCTTTAACAATATATCTGGCTTTTTTCCTGCTACCACAGTAATCATTCAAAAACTGGCAGACTTTCCGATGATCTTCATCGGTTTCATCAAAACGGAGATTGAAACGGTACTCATTTTTTTTACTCATTTCCGTTCCTCCTTATTCTCAACCAGATACTGTAAGCGATACCCTTTTGCATTTGCTTTTGTATCATTGATAATATTGTATTCTACACCGAATCGTTTCCATACAATTTGGATGAAATCTGCCAATAAAATAGAACCTCCTCCAAGAAATACTGTCTGTGTCGTATTGAAATCAATTCCAAGCTCACGAAACTTTCCAAGTAATTCTGTCACATATCCGATAGCAACCTCACGTACACGTTCTTTTAACTCTGGTTTATAGCAACCACCTCTTTCCAATATAATATTGTCAATATCCTCTTCATCCAAGAGAATACTGTATTTTTGTCTTATCGCAGCTTTAATACTGTTATATAACCGAATGACACCATTTTCTAATGAATCGACATACTCCATTTCCAGCTGTCCAAATCTTAAAACCATATAATCTACGGTAAAGCCACCAATATCGATTAATAAAATTTTTGGTATTACCGATAACTGTTTCTTCACAGCAAGAAGACAATATGCGGCATATGCCTGTATATAAACTTTTACTTCTTTGAAAACAATTCGGTATGAAATGCCTTTATAGCAAAATTCAACTACTGCCCCATTCCGATAAAAATACTCCCTGAATTTTTTTCGCTGTTTCCCATAATGCGCAGGCGGCAGTCCTACCAGAAGCTCAATCTCCTGTAAATTTTGCGGAAGCAAACCTTCATTTTTTTCGCGGTAAGATAATTCTTTTGCAATGGCAAATAATGTCAGAATATAATACCGATCATCTGCGGTCTTATCTTCCATATACGAGATTCTTCTATTCGTTGTCATATAATATTTTCCTTCGTACTCAATCACCTCTTCCAACTCTCCTGGCAGTGTATCCAAAATTTCCACCCCGGAATTGAACTCACAGTTCTCTGTTTTCATGTGTTTGTTACCGGTATCCACTGAAATAATCATATGTATTTCTCCTTTCAAAATCCAAATATAGTATTGCTATACGCCTTTTTTGCGTCCTTGCAATTTCACTATAGAGATTTTGGAAAATCTGTGTCAATAGGATTTTGGAAATAATTATTTTTCTACGTAATCTTCACAAACCAGCTTCAGTACACGTTCACTTTCTCCCTCATAGCCCCATAATATGCTTCCTACAGCTTCAAAAGCCTGTTCACGCCAACGAAAATATGTAGTCCTGTGAACTCTTGCATATTGCGGAAAATGTAGTTCCAGCTTGTCCAGGATTTCATCAATGTTCTCTGGTTTTGTTGACGATAAATAACTGTAATAAAGTACCCAATAATACCGCTCCCCCTGCGGATGGTACCTTCGCATAAGATCAACGGCTTCATCAATTAAACGCAAATATTGGTTTGATCGGTTGATGGCCTCTACACGCTCTTTCTCAGATGCCAAATCTCTTTCCACGTCCATTCCCGCTTGATAAATGCTTTCTAAGAATTCATCCACGTCTGTACCATACTCCATATGGAATCGACGTTTAACCTGATTAATTTTAATTTGCATCTGCCAGTTTACAGCCCGATAAATTTTGAATAATTTAATAACGTCATGATAGGCAGTATTTTCTTCCCCCTTATATTCCTTTGAAATTACTCCTGATCTTCCCCTTGCCACAGCTCTGTCTCATCCTTTCTCTTTTCATTTAATTTTCTAAACGCCTTCTCCATTTCGTCGTCCATTTTTCCAGCTCTAACAAGGCAGCAATACATGAGTATAATTACCACTGCCAGCAGGATCCAGAAAAAAAGCCAAAAATGCCACATTTTTGATTCCTCCGTTTCTAATTTTATGGAGTGGTACTATACTCTCCTATTATAAATAATGGAATTACTTGTCGAAATGTGTAAAAAAATGGAAAAAAAATGCGATTTTTTTAAGATTTTTTTGATTTGAAATAAGAACCACATTGAAATACAATCGCACCAATAATGCATCTTCTCTTTTTCTAAAAACAAAGCCCAATAATATCTGGGCTAAAAATTGTCCCAAACACTAAAATAAGCCCATAAGTTATCAAATAACCCATGGACTTATTCATGTATTTTTATTCATCAAAATTTATAAAAAATATTCATTTACACACCTTTTACATTCTTATTTTGATACCCCATTTTCACACCTCTAGTACTCCATTTTTACTCCATTTTCGTAATAAATAGCGTGAAATTATAATAATTTACGTGAAATGCGCAACTCTCTTAACCCCTGGAAATACTGGAAAAATCAGGTGTTCCGTACAGGTCATACGGGGTGCTCTGGTAGACGTAATAATTTAGCCAATTGGTATACAGGTTGTTGGCATGGGCTCTCCACAGCAGAAGCGGACCGTTTTCGGGGTTGTTGTCGCGGTAGTAGTTTTCAGGCATTTCGATGGGGAGACCTTTGCCAAGATCGCGTTTGTACTCGCCGTCCAGGGTGACACGGTCGTATTCCGGGTGACCCATTACAAAAATCTTGCGGCCGTCTTCTGCCATGGCAAGAAAAAGACCTGCTTCGTCGGATTCTGCAAGGACAGTAAGGTCTTTGCAGGCATGTACATCTTCAATAGGAACTTCTGTATGTCGGGAATGAGGTGCCAGAAATACATCATCGAACCCTCTGACCAGCGGAATTTTGCGGTTCATTACCTTGTGCCAGAAAAGGCCAAACATTTTCTTATCCAGCTTACGTTTCTTCAGTCCATAGAAATGGTAGAGCGCAGCCTGAGCAGCCCAGCACAGGAAAATGGTAGATGTCACATGGGTCTCGGACCAGTCCATGATCTGGGTAACTTCCTCCCAGTAATCAACCTCTTCAAACTCCATCTGCTCCACCGGTGCTCCTGTAATGATCATTCCATCAAACTTCTTATCTTTCAGTTCAGAAAAAGTCTGATAAAATTTGTTCAGATGACTCCTGGAAGTATTTTTCGCCTGATGGGACTCAACTGCCATAAAGCTTACATCAACCTGCAGAGGAGTATTGGAAAGAGAGCGAAGAAGCTGAAGCTCGGTTTCCTCTTTCAGTGGCATTAAATTTAAGATCAGAATATAAATCGGACGGATATCCTGGTGCATAGCACGGTTCTCGTCCATAACAAACAGGTTTTCTTTTTCCAGAATCTCCTTTACCGGGAGATCACTTTGTATTTTAATTGGCATTGCAATTTCCTCCTACTATTATACATACTTTTTGTCATTCCTTTCGCTTCGCTCAAGGCACAAGCAAGTTATGAAAAAGTTACTGTTCACTGGTAACGTTCCGCGAGGTGTTTTTTATAAACAAAGTTCACAGAAAACCCGAAAACCTCGTCGCGAGATCATGGGATTGCATGATTTTTATGCATCGCAAAGGGGATTGCTGTAAACGAAGTAAGCAAAAAACACAGATTACCAAAAGGCATTCTGCAAAATATACCGCAAAGTACAACGTACAGATTACCCAAATTTTCTTTTAAATCCCCGCCAGCTCCAGGAAATCCTCCTCCGACAAAATCGGGATTCCCAGTTCCTGTGCCTTCTTGTTCTTGGAAGAAGCCGATGTTTTATCATTATTGATCAGATAGTCTGTTTTCTTTGTCACAGAACCGGTCACCTTACCGCCGCGGGCTTCGATAAATTCCTTTGCCTCAGAACGGTTGGAAAAATGCTCTACACTGCCTGTAATAACAAAGGTTTTCCCTGCAAAAACCTGTTCCGCAGAAGTCTCCTCATGAACCAGATGAAGATGACTGAGCAGATGATCCAGCTTCTGATTATTCTCTGCGCTCTTAAAATAATCAGCCAGACTTCCGGCGATTACCGGACCGATTCCTTCAATCGAGCTGATCTCTTCTTCCTCCGCATAGCGGATTTTCTCTATATCATCGTCAAAATATTTACAGATCACCTTGGCATTTGCAAGACCGATACCTGTAATCCCAAGACTGTAAATCACCTTGGCAAGAGTAGTTTCTTTCGCTTTCTCCAGACTCACCATCAGATTATCAAAGGATTTCTGACCAAATCCTTCCATTTCTACAATCTGATCTTTATATTTTCCAATTTCAAAAATATCACCAAAATTATGAATAAATCCCATTGCAATAAACTTCTCCAGAGTTGCCTCTGAAAGTCCGTCAATATTCATGGCATCACGGCTGGTAAAAAGGCTGAAGGACTTAATCTTCTTGGCAACACAGTCCGGATTCATGCAGTATAATGTCTCCACATCGTTTTCCTTGCGGATACGCGCCTCCCGGCCGCACACCGGACATTTATCCGGAATTACCAGATTGCCGCTTCTTGTAAGATTCTCCGCAATCTGGGGAATGATCATATTGGCTTTATACACCTTAATGGTATCTCCAATTCCAAGCTGCAGTTCCTTCACAATACTGATATTGTGCACGCTGGCACGGCTTACGGTAGTACCTTCCAGCTCCACCGGTTCAAAAATTGCAACCGGATTAATCAGTCCGGTTCTGGACGGACTCCACTCCATATCCACCAGCTTGGTTTCCCGCATTTCATCCGCCCATTTAAAAGCAAAGGAGTTTCGCGGAAATTTCGCAGTACTCCCCAGAGACTCCCCATAGGCGATGTCATCGTAGGTCACAACCAGTCCGTCTGATGGAAAATCGTTGTTTACAATTGTTTTGGAAAAATAATCCATGGCTTCATCCAGACTTTCAGAGGTAACCACCTTATACTCCACCACCTCAAAGCCCTGTTTCTTCAGCCAGATAAACTGCTGCTCCCTGGAATTGGAAAAATCCACATCCTGGGCACTTACCAGAGCAAAGGCATAAAAACGCACATTTCGTTTCGCCGTGATCTCGTTATTCAGCTGACGCACAGAACCACTGCAAAGATTCCGCGGGTTCTTATATTTAGCATCTGCATCGCCTATAGTCTCGTTGATCCGCTCGAACTCAGAATAAGTGATAATCGCCTCACCCCGAAGCACCAGCTGACCTTTATAAGGGATGCGAAGAGGGATATTCTTAAACACCCTGGCATTGTTAGTAATAACCTCACCTACAATTCCATTCCCCCTTGTTACTGCTTTCACAAGCTCACCGTTCTCATAAGTAAGAACAATGGTCAGACCGTCCAGCTTCCAGGATAAAAGGCATTTGTGATTTCCTATAAATCCACGGAGCACTTCCCTGTCTTTTGTCTTATCAAGGGATAGCATGGGGCTTGGATGTTCTTCCTTCGGAAGTTCATTGACTGCCTCGTATCCTACACGGACAGTAGGACTATTTGTGAGTACAGTGCCGGTTTCTTTTTCCAGCTGCTCCAGCTGGTCGTACAGGCTGTCGTACTCCTGATTGCTCATGATTTCCCTGTCTTCCTGGTAATATGCCTTCGCGGCCTGATCCAGCTTTTCTACCAGTTCTTTCATTCGCTGTAGAGAATTTTCCATGATGTCCTCCTGTTTTACTGTTGTAATTACTGCAAGCAGATTTCCTCTGTGAGATAGACTGCCGTTTTTCTGAAATAGTGCGGGAAGCAGCTGGCTTATTTTGCCTTTTTTCTTCTGGAATTGAAGAAAAGGGAATGCTGTCTCTTCCCTGTTTTTTGGAAAATACAGGCACACTGTCCTGCCTTCTGGCTGCGGGAAGCTGGGAGGAATCTGCAATTCCACGTTCCAGCTTCTTCCACTCCTCCTGGGTGGCTTCTCTGTACCCGCCCTCTTTCAGGCCATCTATTGTCAGTTCCATGATTCGTACGCGCTTCAGACTAAGCACCTGATATCCCAGATATTCACACATTCGGCGGATCTGCCGGTTCAATCCCTGGGTGAGAATAATCCTAAAAGAATTTCTCCCTGTTTTTTCCACAAAACACGGACGGGTAATGGTATCCAGAATAGGAATTCCAGATGACATTTTTTTCACAAAATCACCATCAACTGGTTTATTCACAGTCACCAGATATTCTTTCTCATGGTAGTTTCCCGCACGCATGATCTTATTTACCAGGTCTCCCTGGTTTGTTAAAAGCAAAAGCCCTTCGGATTCCTTATCAAGACGTCCTATGGGATAAATTCGAACCGGATAATTCAGATACTCCGTAACTGTAGTCTCCTGGCGCTGTTTTTTTGTGCTGCACACCACACCTCGGGGCTTGTGAAATAAAAGTAGAACTTTTTCTTCTACTTTTTTCACAGGCTTACCATCCACAAATACAACTGTATCTGCTGTAATCCTTTCTCCCGGTTCTGCCTTATGACCTTCCACAGTCACCCGTCCGTTCTGGATCAGGCTGTCAGCCTCACGTCTTGAACAGAATCCCGCTTCGCTTAAGTATTTGTTGATTCTGATTTTTTCGTCCATTTTTCCATTATATAGTTTTTCCCGGGCATATGCAAGGCAAACCTTGCCCCAAGCTCCAAAAGCTCCAGAACACATAAAAAAAAGCTTTCCCGCAAAGTGTAATGCACATCTTGCAAAAAACCTTCTCCACACACGCTCCAAAGCGAATATTAAGCAGCCAATAAAGAAGATAGAAGCATGCAAAAAAGCCAGGACAATTTCCCCGCCAATACTCTGCAGACACTGTAAATTCTTTCACACTGCCGCAGGCATTACACAGGAAAATCCATCCCGGCTTCCACATTCTTTTCTTATTTTTCCAATAAGAAAAACCTCTTTATTCCGTTTTCAGATCTGAAAACTTCATTTTCACAACACACATAGCTCCCATCATCAGTGCTACACCGATGATCAGGCACAGTGGGCTCTGGATAAAGCCGGCGAAAATGTAAGTTACAAAGGATACCACTGCTGCCACAATGGCATAAGGCAGCTGGGTTGACACATGATTTACATGATCACACTGAGCTCCCGCGGAGGCCATAATAGTCGTATCCGAAATCGGAGAACAATGGTCACCGCAAACAGCACCAGCCATACAGGCAGAGATGGAAATAATCATCAAGTCTCCCGGTGTGTTTTCAAATACATGAACAACAATCGGGATCAGAATACCGAAGGTTCCCCATGAAGTACCAGTAGCAAATGCCAGGAAGCAGGCTACCAGGAATATAATAGCCGGAAGCATATTTACCAGTCCTTCTGCAGAAGACTTCACCATTTCCGCAACAAACTCAGCAGCTCCCAGACTGTCCGTCATACTCTTTAAGGTCCATGCAAAAGTGAGGATCAAGATTGCCGGTACCATGGACTTAAAGCCCTCCGGAATGCATGCCATACAATCGCGGAAGGACAGCACTCTGCGCACCATATAAAGAAGAATGGTAATCACCAGACCGAAAAAACTTCCAAGCACCAGTCCGACAGAAGCATCACTCTGGGAAAAAGCAGTTACAAAATCTGTACCGCTGAAAAATCCTCCAGTATAGATCATACCGATTACACAGCAGATAACCAAAGAGATGATAGGGATCAGAAGATCCATAACCTTTCCTCTTGGATTCACCGGTCCATCACCTTCGCCTGAAGCATAAGGACGGGCTGCTGTGGTAAACAGATCCCCTTTTAACGCATTGGACTCATGCACACCCATAGCACCAAACTCTTCTTTCATCAAAACCATGGATACCATCATTACAATCGTAAGAAGTGCATAATAGTTATAGGGAATAGCTCTTACAAACACGGACATTCCATCCTCTCCCGGAACAAAACCGCTGACAGCAGCTGCCCAGGATGAGATTGGTGCAATGATACATACCGGCGCAGCTGTGGCATCGATCAGGTATGCCAGCTTCGCGCGTGATACATTGTGCTGATCTGTGATCGGTCTCATAACACTGCCTACCGTCAGACAGTTGAAATAATCATCAATAAAAATCAACACTCCAAGCAAAATGGTTGCCAGCTCTGCCCCAACTCTTGTCTTGATGTGTTTGCCTGCCCAGCGTCCAAAAGCGGCTGAGCCTCCAGCCCGGTTCATCAGGCAGACCATAGTTCCAAGAATTACCAGGAACACCAGAATACCTACGTTACTGCCGGATGATAACACACTGATCATTCCGCCTGAAAAAATATGGTTAACCGTTCCCTCAAAATTACCGCCAGAGTACAGAAGTGCTCCAACTAAAATTCCAAGAAACAAGGAACTGTAAACCTCTTTTGTGATCAATGCCAGAACGATTGCCACAACTGGCGGTATCAATGACCAGAAAGTAGCGTACACAGCAGGTGTGCCAGCCTCCTCTTCTGCCGCTGCCAGAACAGTCACCGGACATGCCAGGACAAACATCATAACAGCTGCAAAAAGAACAGACAACTTTTTACAATTGTACTTCATTATCGATTTCCTCCCTCTTTTTTCCTGAATACCAGATGACCAGTCACAAACCGGTCAGAGCGTTTTCTTAAAAGCCTCCTCTTCTTTAACGCAAAAAGCCATGAATGCACTCCCATTATGGGGACACATTCATGGCATTTATTCTTCACAGGATCTATACCTTAGATAGCGCTCCACAACAGTGACAGTCTGCCGCATATTCTGCGTCAGCCCAGAACTTCTCTCCTGGCTGAGAAAAAAATCCTTCGGCAGTCTCCCCTTTCATTCCAGCCAGTCTGCCATACGACCCAGAGCCTGTATCTGCGTATGCCCATACTCTGCACACAACCAGTCTCTGCAGCTGAAATTACTGATGAAGCCTGCGCCTCTATCATAACTTCCCGTATTCAGTTTATTCACAAACTAAATGTATCAGCTTTTTCCTGTAAATGCAACCCTTTTATTCACAATATTTGAAAATACCGTACTCATTTACCTGACCGATCAGTAAGAACCCTTTTGTTTCCATATACAGCTGCTTCTTTTTGCTTGGAACAGGGAAAACCAGGTAATTGCATTTCAGTCTTTTTGCATTTTTTACTACCTTTTTGATCACCGGTACTTCTGCCACAAGCTGTTTATGGAGCCATCTTGCAGCTTTTTTTCCAGAGGCTCCTTTACCGCCTCTTCCGTAAGGCATTTTGATAGATGGATCATAAACTCTCACGTAGGAAGCTATTTTGTCATCTGTTGCCAGGTAGATTTCTTCATTTTCTTCCTTCTGCTCATTGATCAGATTGCAGATGCTTACTACCTCATCAGGAATCTTCTGTACATTCTGAACCTTTTTGTAAAAACCATCTCTATTCAGGCCAGTTCCGCAAAAAGCCAGCACTGCCGCAATAAAAATCAGAAGTATGTACTGCCGTGGTCTGGAAGCTCCCGCCTTTTTTATCAGGCAGGTTCCTGCATAAGCTATAAGCGGCACTGCCGGAAGAATCCATAATACTCTCCAGTAAACCGACCGCCCTATACATTTCTGTATAATATAAGCAGTCACCGGACAGAAAAACACAGCAAGAAAAACTACAATATAGCCGGATAAAATTCTGGCTCGTTCTTTTTTTCTTCCGAATACCAGGAAATACAAAAATGCAGCCAGCAGTAAATAGACATAAAATCCGTTTCCCCAGTATTTCTGCCAGGCGTCCAGTGAAGCCAAAAGTGCTCGTTTCATCTCTCCACCTCCTAAAATACCAGAATGTATACCACGCCAAGTATCAGGGATGGCAGACAGCAGACTACACTCTTTAAGAATCTTCTTCCGTTTCTGAATTTCACCAGACTAAACAGCGCAAATACTCCCATCAGAAGGGGGGCAAGCATGATTCCCATTGAGGAAAACAGACAGCAGGCTCCATTTGCCAGAAAAGCCAGGCTCCATGGATATTCCGGTTTTTCCTGCATAAAAATCTCCATACAGAGCAGAAATAAAAATGGTAAAAACACCCCTGCCAGCACAGCTTTTCCCTGCCAGATCCTGCCCATTGTAAAAATTTCCGAATTGTATACCGAATATCCGCCAAACCACAGGATCACGGCACAAAAGATCATAAAAATCCCCTGTTCTCCAGCCTTTCCCTTGAAGAATATGCGGCTGTACTGAAAAAGCACCACATATGCCAGAAAAACAAATACCGCCGGAAAAACAGTATGTGCCACAATGGCTGGATGAAGTCCTCCGCATAACCGGCTGGTCACGGCAAGAAATGCAGGAAACGGAGAAAGAATGTAACGGCTTGGCAATACATTGTAAGCGGCTCCGGTGTAGGGGTTATATGCATAAAGAGAATCGGTTTCCACCGCGGTAGTGGCTGTTCCTACATAAAAAGCATCATCTTCATCCATATGGGCATAAAGCACCACAACGACAAGCTGGAACAGAATCAGAATTCCTGCCACCACAAGCTCCGGGGAAATTCCATTCTTCTGCAAAAAACTTTTCAAACCGGAAGAATTTCCGATCTGCGGCTTGAAAACATCTGACTCTTCTGCCCTTTTGCTGCAATATGTACCAGCACACTTACCGGTTTCCTTCTGCCTCTTCTTATAAAGACTCCAGACACCCAGAAATGCCAGCACACCAGCCGTCACACCATATGTAGCTGTCAGCAGATGAAGCGGCTGCTTTGTAAAGATCATGATAAGGGAAAGCAGCTCTGTAATGGCAAATAACAGTGTATAACCGGCCAGAAGATATTCACTGCAGGTTCTTTTTTCCCTGCGGAAATAAAATTCTCCTGCCAGGCAGGGAACCACCAGCAGCCAGATCACTGCCAGTATCCCCTTAAAAATAAATCCCATATATTATTTCTCCAGTTCTTTTTTCAGAATTCCCATGGCAATCTTCTCCGATGTGATCGGCAGCTCTCTTACCCGGACACCGGAAGCATTGTAAACCGCATCTGCAATTGCAGGACAAGGGGTATCGATTACCAGCTCACCGATGGACTTGGCACCAAAAGGACCGCTCTTTTCATAGCTGCTCTCAAACTCAACCCGGATATTTCCAATATCCTCACGGCTTGGGATCTTGTACTGCATGAAAGAATTCTCACGAATCTTACCTTCTTTGGAATACTGCACATTCTCCATAAGTGCCATACCGATTCCCTGGGCAACTCCTCCCTCAGTCTGCACACGGGCAAGATTGGGATTAATAGGAGTTCCGCAGTCTACAACTGCCACATAATCGATCAGGTCAATATTTCCTGTCTCTTTGTCTACTTCCACCTCTGCTGCCCCAACCATATAAGGCGGCGGAGAAATCTGGGAAGAATAGGAGGCAGTCACCTGCATTTCCAGGGTATTTCCGCAGGTTCCCTTATAAGCAATCTCCTGAAGACTGACCTCTTTTTCCCCTGCGTAGACTTTCTTTCCATCAAAGTCTGCTTCCTCAGGACTTACACCCAGCATTTCAGCACCCAGCCGGATAATCCTCTTTTTCAGCTCATTGCAGGCGTTAATAACTGCATTGCCTGTAGCGTAAGTAGTGGCAGATGCATAAGAACCGGAGTCATATGGAGAAACATCCGTATCCACACCAAATGCAACAATATTCTCAAATTCTGTTTCCAGACAGTCGGCTGCCATCTGAGAAAGAATGGTATCACAGCCCGTACCCATATCTGCACATCCAAGGGAAAGTGTATAGGATGCGTCCTCATTCAGCTTCAGGGTTGCGCCTCCCACGTCTACATTGGCAATAGAGGAGCCCTGCATCGCCATGGCAAGACCTACGCCGCGGACTTTTCCATTTCCCATATCACGGCATGGATATTTCTCATCCCAGCCGATCATCTCCTTGGCCCGGGCAAGGCAGCGATCCATCGTACAGCTTGCTGTATGAGTCAGGTTTCCATCATAGTCATACATTGGCTCGCCTTCAATTGGCATATTCAACTCACGGATCCTTGCAGGATCCATATTCATCTTATGGGCCAGCTCATTAACAGCGGATTCCACTGCATAAATTCCCTGTGTGGCACCATATCCACGATATGCACCGGATGCCTGCACGTTGGTGTAAACAACCTCATAGTCAAAAGCATAGGCTTCCAGATTCCGGTACAGGGCAATTGCCTTATGACCTGTAAGTCCGATGGTTGTAGGACTGTGATCTCCGTATGCACCAGCATTGGAAAGCGCCTCTACTTTAATTCCTTTTACGATTCCGTTCTCATCTGCACCAACTTTTACGTGTACTTCCATCTCATGACGGGGAGAAGCGCAGATTAAAGATTCATAACGGCTGTAAACGATTTTGGATGGACGTCCTGTCATCCAGGTAACAATTGCCGGATAAATTTCACAGACCTCTGTCTGCTTGGCTCCAAAGCCGCCGCCAATACGAGGCTTGATCACGCGGATCCTGGAGGATGGGATTCCAAGGGCATTTCCAAGGATTCGGCGAAGGTGGAACGGTACCTGTGTGGAGGAAACCACATTCAGCCTGCCGAAATAATCCTTGGTACAATATGTGCGGAAGGTCTCCATCATACACTGCTGATCAGCCTTTGTGTGATAAACTTCATCTACTGTATATTTGCATTCTGACAAAACCTTGTCAATATCCCCCATTTCCTCATGGCCTTTTGCTGCAAGGTTCCGCTTGTTATCTGCACCAACCGGGAACTTGGATTCCCAGTCCTCTTCCGGGTGGACCAGAACCGGATTATCCTTAGCTGTATGCATATCAAGAACCGGTGTTTCCACGCGGTATTTCACTTTAATGCGCTTCATGGCAAGGTCTACAGCTGCTTCTGTTTCTCCTGCCACAATTGCCACTGCATCCCCTACGAAACGAAGATGCTGATCCAGGATCATTCTGTCATAAGGACTGAACTCCGGATAGGTCTGTCCGGCAGAGGCGAAACGTCTCTTTGGAACATCTTTCCAGGTAAGGATCAGTGCCATTCCTTCTACCTTCATGGCTGTGTCCGTCTTGATCTCTTCCACCCAGGCATTGGCATAGGGACTCCTTAAGATCTTGATGATCAGGCAGTCCTTTGGTGCCAGGTCGTCTGTGTAGACTGGCTTTCCGGTCACCAGAGCCATGGCATCCTTTTTCTGCAAAGACTTATTTACATAGCTCATGCCTGCACCTCCTTCTCCTGGATATTTCCGTTTTTCTTATATTCCAGATATTTCAGGATACTTCTGGTCTGTCCAACAAAACCGGAGCAGCGGCAAAGATTGCCTGCCAGATATTCCTTAATCTCTTCTTCGGTTGGATTTTCCAGTTCTTTTGTCATCGCAAGTACATTCATGATAAATCCCGGATTACAGAATCCGCACTGCTCTGCGCCTTCATTGGCAAGAAAAGTTCCAAATTCTTCAGCTTCTGCCTGAAGTCCCTCCATGGTGGTGACCTTTTTGCCGTCAATACGGGCAGCAAGGACACTGCAGGACAGCATTGGCTTGTCATTTACCAAAACGGTGCAAAGACCGCAGTTTGCAGTTTCACAGCCTCTTTTTACACTGTAGCAGCCAAGGCTTCGAAGAAACTCCAGAAGCATGGTGTCAGGACTGATTTCCGCTTCCTTTTTGGCTCCATTCAGCCAGAAATTAATTTTCATCTGTCATACCTCCCACTGCTTCTAATGCTCTTCTTGTGAGAACCTTCACAAGAAGGGTTCTGTACTCTGCGCTGCCTCGCATGTTTCCAAAGGTAGGAACCTTCCGTGCTGCATAGTCTGCAAATTTCTGAACCGCTGTCTTCTTCTCTTCCGAAGACATGGTTTCCATGCCTGCAAGGAGACCTTCTTCGTCTTCCAGAAGAAATGCCTTCGCCGGACGGGCACCGTAAACCGCTCTCACGCCATTCTCAGACAGCCTGATACAGCATGCCAGTACCGGGAAATCGGTCTTGGTATTACGATGGCTTAAATAGGCAACCTTCAACGGAGTTTTCTTTATGATAATGCGTACCAGAATATCTCTGTCTTTTGGCATTTTCACAAAATCAGAAAGACAGACTCTGCCGCCTTTAAAAAGTTCCACCTCTGTATCAAGTGCCAGAAGCATGGTGAGTACATCAGAAAAGCCGAAGCGTCCCCAGATACTTCCGCCTACAGTGGCGCAGTTGCGGAACTGTACGCCTACAATATGGCGCAGGCTTTCTCTTATGGCGCCTTTCGTATATGTATGAAGTCCCTGATGAAGTTCCAGGTCCCGCAATGGGGTCATACAGCCGATCACAAATTCACTT
This sequence comes from Blautia faecis, assembly GCF_027662325.1. Classification (NCBI taxonomy): domain Bacteria; kingdom Bacillati; phylum Bacillota; class Clostridia; order Lachnospirales; family Lachnospiraceae; genus Blautia; species Blautia faecis. Next base: position 17,988 of record NZ_JAQDKY010000056.1, read on the forward strand.
TCTGTTTCTGTGATGGTATCCAGACCAAGCCCGGAAAGATCAATGGCTGTGGTTACAACACGGTTACCCATTTTCAGCCACACCATGCCGCCAAGCACACAGGCAGTCCGCTTCTGGTTCAACTCATAAGCCTGTTCCAGAGATTCTGCTTTCACATAATTTTTTATTTTGAGCATGTTCAATTCCTTTCTCATATTGTATCACTGTTCATCGTTTTCCAAATGTGCTTTTTACAGAGCGTGTTTGAAAAAGGCTTTCTGCAATCTGTACATGCAGTGAACAGCAATCGTATTGCTATTTTTAGTATAACAAGAAAGGGTTCAAATTTCCAGCGAAATGACGTATTCAGAATATTTTTTTATTTTGATTTTATGCAAATTATATAGATGTTTTCATACAATTGTGTTATAATGCTAAAAAGAACAGAAAATAGTTCTCATAAACTATTTTATAACAAAATTATTTACAAATCCACCACAAAAGGAGGCGCCGTTTATGAGTAACCGTGTTATAACAATCAATCGTATGTTTGGAAGTAACGGACGTATTATTGGAAAGGCTCTTGCAGAGGAACTGGGATTTAAGTTCTATGATAAGGAGCTGATTGAAATGGCCAGCAGGGAAAAGAATATTCCTTTTGATGAGTTTGCCAGAGTAGATGAGAGAAAAGCCAGCCAGTGGCTGTATCCGGTGGATTACGAGCTGCAGATGAATCCGGAATACCATTTTGTTCCCATGAATGATGTGCTTTACGATCTGCAGAAGAAGATCATTTTGGAGGCAGCCGAAAAAGAGAATTGCGTGATTGTTGGACGCTGCGGCAATTATATCTTACAGGATAATAAAGATAAGCATCTGAGTCTGTTTATCTATGCTCCGTTTGAGGACCGTGTGAAGACGGTGATTGCACGTACCGGCCGGGAGGAAAAGAGTGTAAGGAAGCTGGTGAAACGTACGGATAAGGAACGCCGGGCTTATTATGAGTATTTTACGGATACTAACTGGCTGGATATGCTGCAGTATGATCTGTGTATTAACAGCAGCAGGGTGACGAAGGAAGAGATTGTGGAGATGGTGAAGAAGCTGATCTAAAGTGTATATTAAAGGCAGCCCCGTTTTTGGCGGGGCTGTGATTTTTTGCTATTTAGTTGATTAAAAG
>NZ_JAQDKY010000057.1:0-18158 GCF_027662325.1 Blautia faecis
ACTATTTATATTCTAGCACCATTGGCCGTGACAGCTGTGTGCTATACTACAGCGTAATCCGCGGAGATGACGCGCCAATTGTAATCGGCGAGGAAACCAACATCCAGGAAAACTGCACGATCCACGTCAGTCGAGGCCTGCCAGTCCATATTGGAAATAATGTCACAATCGGACACAATGCCGTAATCCACAGCTGCACAATCGGTGACCGCACTTTAATCGGAATGGGCGCCATAATTCTTGACGGAGCCAAAGTCGGCAACGACTGCATTATCGGCGCCGGAAGCCTTGTCACCAAAAACACCGTCATACAAGACGGCTCCCTGGTAATGGGAAGTCCTGCGAAGATTAAGAGAAATCTTACATGGGAAGAGAAGATTGGGATTATGGAGAATAGTAAGGAATATGTGACTGTGGCAGAAGAAATGTGGAAGCAAGGAGTACTGTGAATAAATGAAAGAGCTAATCCCCCAGCTATGCTGGGGCGAATAGTGTAGTAGTGACGTTGTAGAATGTATAATAAAGCCTCCTATGCTACAATAGTAAAGGTGTCTCAAGCCAATACTAAAGAGAATAGGAGGCGGTCCAACGTGGACAGTAGTAGTTTATCACATACAAGGTACAAATGCCAGTATCATATAGTGTTTATACCAAAGTATAGAAAACGAATCATGTACGGAAGATTAAAAGCAGATGTAAGAGAAATAATAAAAAAACTGTGCGATTACCGGAATATAGAAATAGTAGAAGGTGCAGTATGCGCAGATCACGTACATTTATGTTTAAGTATTCCACCAAGTGAAAAAGTGTCAGATGTGGTAGGGTACATTAAAGGAAAAAGTGCATTAATGATACACGACAAATATCCGGAAAGTGTAAATGGATGGTCGAAAGCCTTTTGGGCCAGAGGGTATTATGTTGCAAAAGTAGGCAATATCACAGAAGATGCGGTAAAAGAATACATTCAGCAACAAAAAGAAGAATCGAAAAGAGAAGATACTAGAAGATAGCCTCTTTTAGAGGCCAGCCGGTATATGTGCGCCTTCCAGGCGTTGCAGGCATAGGCCCCTTATAGGGGCATAATCAAACCACCAGTTGAACTGGTGGTTTATGACTTAGTAGAATCATTGGATATAAAATGAAATTGAAAAAAATGAGGTGTTATAGATGAAATTTAGAGAGTATTCGCATAGACATGCAGATGCAATTATTAAAAACGACAAAGATTTAAGGAAAAGATATGAGCAATTTGTGGGGGCATTAAGAAGTATATCGGAAGAAGAATTGATAACAGATTTTTTGGAAAAAAAGAAAAGGCATTCTCAAAAAGGTACCTCGTTTAAAAGTATAACACCTTCGATTAATGGTATTTTAAAGGAAAGAATGTTAGATATACCTGGTTGGAAGGCGGAAGTAGATATTTTTAATGATACTACAGGTGTGATTGGAAATACAGAATGGCGTCTCGATTTTGCTTGTGATGATGCTTTTTGCGTAGAAGTGGCATTTAATCATGGAGAAGCTATTGCATGGAATTTGTTAAAACCAGTTCTTTCTTGCGAATTGAATCATGTAGAAAAGGCTGTTCAAGGACAAATTGGAATATATGTTTGTGCTACTGATAATATGAAAAAAGTTGCTAATATTGATTCTGCAAGTGGTTCGTTTGAAAAAGTATTAAGATATCTGCCACCAATGATGAATCAATTGACCATTCCGATGGTGATTATTGGTTTAGAGCCTTTTGAAACGTTTAAAATAAATGATAAAGCGGAAATTGTTCGTAGAAATTATATTATTGATGATTCTTTGCTTAATCAGAGGGTGAGGATAACAAAAGTAGATGATTATGCTACATATATTGGAGATGTTATTGATGTTAAAGAAATTCATGTTGATGGAAATAAGGAAATGCAAATCACAGTTCAAAAATCGAAAAGAAAATCAGAGGAATTTATTGATCGAATGATTAAATTTTTAGAGGTATTATAGGCATAGGCAAGATGGAAGAAAAAAGCTGTGAAAGATATTGCTTATTTAAAATGGTTGATAGGTAAGGCACAGAAGAATATTTATATATTGGTTCTACTGGAGAAAATTTAATTCGAACATGGGGAGAGATTAAAATTTGAATAGCAATAATTTATTTGATACAATAAAGTAGGGTATATGTTGATAAAGGTGATATGAGTATGTCAATAAAAGAACCGCGCTTTCATGGCGAAGTAACGGAAAAAAGCCACAAAAACATGAGTAGGATACGTGGAAAAGATACAAGTATAGAAATTGTATTGAGAAAAGCGTTGTGGCATAGAGGTTTTCGTTATCGAAAAAATTATAAGGGATTACCAGGTAGACCAGATATTGTTTTGCCAAAGTACCATATTGTGATTTTTTGCGATAGTGAGTTTTTTCACGGCAAGGATTGGGAAACATTGAAGCCTCGCTTAGAAAAGGGGAAAAATTCTGATTATTGGGTTAAGAAAATAGAGCGTAATATCCAAAGAGATGAAGAAAAAGACCAGCAATTAAATTTTATGGGATGGACTGTGATACATTTCTGGGGAAAGGATATTTTGAAAGACACAGAACAATGCATTAGAGTTATAGAAGAAACGATATTTGATCAGAAATTGGAAGAAGTAGATAATGAAGAGGAAATGTGATGGTGAATTATTTTAAAGACTATGATGAAACGGACCCTAGTTCAATAGAAAAATATGCGAAAAACCTGATTGGAAAAACATTTGCTGATGTATGTAAACGGGATGATATTAATAAAAATATGTTTCTTAAAGAAACAGCAGATTATGCGGTGAATCACGAGAATAAGAAGAGAAAAGGTGGTTTGGGAGAACTGATAGAAGAAAGATTTTTTCACTATCCCGCAAACAATGACGCACGTCCAGACTTTGATAAAGCAGGAGTGGAACTAAAAGTAACACCATATAAACAAAATAAAAATGGAACAATGGTAGCTAAAGAGAGATTGATATTGACAATGATTGATTATTTTTCAGTTGTTGACGAGAAATTTGAAGATAGCCATATGTGGCAAAAATCTCGGTTGATTTTGTTAGTATATTATTTGTATAGCCAAGAAATAAAAAATCGATTAAATTATCGTATTGATTATGTAAAACTGTTTACACCGCCAGAACAAGATAAAAAAATCATAAAACATGATTTTGAGATTATTGTTGAGAAAATTAAAAATGGAAAGGCACATGAATTGTCTGAAGGGGATACGTTGTACTTGGGAGCTGCACCCAAGGGCGCAACATCGAAAGACAGGAGAAAACAGCCGTTTAGTGATGAACTAGCAAAACCACGGGCGTTTGCATTTAAAAATTCGTATATGACATATGTTCTTAACAATTATATTATTCCGGGAAAAAACACGTATGAACCAATTATTAAGGGTAAAGTAGAGGAATCTTTCGAAGATTATGTTGTACATAAAATAGATGCGTATTGTGATTGGTCAGTTACTAATCTATGTAATGCATTCCATATAGAATATCAAAAGAAACCGAAAAGTCTAGGGGCAATGTTGGCATATCGGATGTTGGGAATAAAGGGAAACCATGCGGAGGAATTTGAAAAAGCAAATGTGGTAGTTAAGACGATACGTATTGAGAAAAATAATAAGATAAAAGAAAACATGTCATTTCCTACTTTCAAATTTAAAGAGCTAGTAGAGGAAGAATGGGACAATTCTACATTTGGAAATTATTTACGTGAAACTCGATTTTTGTTTGTGGTTTATAAGTTTGATAAACAAAATGAATTAAGGTTAAAAGGCTGTCAATTTTGGAATATTCCGTATGATGATTTGGAGGGGAATGTGAAGGCTGTTTGGAAAAAAACACAGAGGGTTCTATGCGAAGGTCTTCAGATAGAACAAAAAAATGGGGAAAATTATAACAATTTTCCGAAATCATCAGAAAATCCAGTGTGCCATGTAAGGCCACATGCGCAAAATTCAAAAGATACTTATGAACTTCCAGACGGAAGAATGTATCCAAAACAATGTTTCTGGTTGAATAATAGTTATATTTTGTCGCAGTTGGATAAGAACTTTATTGTGGATTAAGAAGCGCTAACCGCTAGATGACAACAGAAGGTGATGTTATGGAAAAGATAAAAAAATTTGCTCGAGATAATTGGACAAGAATATTAATGCTGTTATTAATGTCTGCATCGGTTGTGTGTATAATGCTTGACATTGTTAAATACTTTAATATTTCAAAATTCTACTCTCCATATATTGTTATTATTCCTTTGGGTTTAGGAATCTGTATGAAAATTTTTTATGCTCGAAAGGAAAAAACGAGTCAAATAGAGAATATAGTTTTTGTAATTTGTATGGCAATCGTAGAATATTTATTTTTGATAATGAAGAATAAAGTAGATGTTGCTTTTCAAGTCAAAATATTGATATATCTTTTGACAAGCGGAAGTGTATTACTAATTTTTGTTCGAAAAGAAATTTCAATGTCTGATAAACATGAAACTAATGAAGAACAGGAAAGCGATAAAAAGATATTTAGCTTATATTATATAAACACAGATAAAGTTTATGAAATAGCTATGTTACTGAATAATAAAATAATTACTGGGGGAACGAGAGAAAACGAAGCTGAAAGTAGCGTGGATATAAAAACTAGTTTAGGAATTAATTCTAATTTGAGCTATTTAGAGGCGATAAAGGGAGAACTAGGATTATCAAAAGAAGTGCATGATGGTGTGAAAAGTAAAGTACTTGAGAATTTTGATGTGAAAACAACAAAATCTAATATGTTAGCAAGAATCATTTCCAAAGCAAAAGATTATGATGATGCTTCAAAGGTAGGAGATTTGGTATGTTTGAGGAATGTTACATTATCGTTGATGAATGAGGAAGAATCATATGCAGTAACAAAAATGATTTTAAATGGTGCATTTAAGGACACTAAAATTAGTAGTAATTCAGATGACATGCAAATTGAACTTGATTTATCAGCGATGATTAATTCATTGTTAAAGGATTGTGCATATGAATTAGAATGTAAAACTCAAGAAACAAAATTCTTGATAACAATTCCAATGACATTTGAAAATGATTTTGAAAATTCCTATAACATATATGATTTACAAGCTGGCAGTGTGACTGTTATAGGAATAAATCGAGGAGCTAGAAAGCATAAAAGGAGAAAGAGTTTACAAGAAATTTTTTCAGAGAAAGACGGTCCAATGGAAAAAGGTAAATATGAAAATCGAGGATTACAATTGGAGTCTTCTGTTGAAGAAGAGAATTGTAATATCATACCACCCCAAAATGATGAGGATGATGAAAGTGAAACAGTAATTGATGTAATTGCGATTATTCAGGAGATTAATTCAAACATATAAATATGAAGAAGAAATTATTAGTTTATGAGAAGGAAAAAATAGAGGAGTTTATTTATAAAGTAGAAAATGAGAAGGGAAAAGTTTTTCCGATATCATATTTAACGGACAAAAGTGTTAATTTGAAATATAACGGAATAAACGATGAAGAGAGTTTTGTATTAGATATAACTGCATTGGTAATGTCCCTTAGTGAAAGAAAAGGTTTGCAATTGATTTACGAATCCTGGATTAATGCTTTGAATGAGGAGAATGAGGACTGCATAGAGTATTGTGTTGAAAGAGAATATTTGTTTCAAGCCTGTGAGTTATTTCATTACTATTTTGAAACAGATGAAGTTGATGTAAAAAAGGATGTAGAAGAAAAAAATGTGACAGAAGAAAAATCAATTGTAGAGTATGAGAAGAGAGAATTTGATGACCTCATGGATAATTTTGAAATACAATTATACGGACATGAAAGATTTAAAAAGAATTTAAAAAATCAGCTGAAAGCATATATCCTGTTGCACCGTATGAAAAGAAAAAAGATATTTTCAATTCTATTATGTGGAAAATCGGGTATTGGAAAGACAGAAGTAGGAAGAATTCTTCAAAAAGCAATGTATCCAGAAGAACCACCAATAAAAATAAATTTTGGAAATTACTCAGGAAAGGGGTCGTTATGGAGTTTGATTGGATCGCCCAAAGGATATATGGGCAGTGAAACTGGTGGTGAATTAACAAATAAAATCATAAACAGTAAATCAAAGATAATCGTAATAGATGAATTAGATAAAGCAGATGCTACTATATTTAACTTTTTTTATGAAATGCTGGAGGATGGTCAGTATACGGATTTGGTTGGGAAAGTTGTTGATTTAGACGGATATATTGTTATTTTTACTGCAAATTTGGATTCTTCCAATTTTCAGGAAATGATTCCAGAACCTTTGTTTTCGCGGTTTGATATGACGTATGAGTTTCATCAATTAACAACTGAAGATAAGAGGCGGTTCATTTCTGAATTTATAGATGTACTGATAGCTGAATATGAGGAAAATATTGGTCAGTTGAATAGCAAAAATATAAAAGATGAACTTATGAAAAATTCATACCATGCATATACCAATGTAAGATTGATAAAAAGAGATGTTATGAATGCGTTTGTTGAATTAGTAGATGTCAATAATATATGGAATGATTATACAGAGGAGTTACCTAAAGGTATGCAATAAGGGGAATTGATACATGAGAAAAAAATATGATATGACCAAAATTGAAAGTATATATGAATATGCGTTGCAAATGCAAAATCAAAAGATATCAGATATTGTGAAAGAAGCTGGAAAAAAAGAGAGTGTAGATAAAGGTGAAATAGGAAATCTTATACAAGAATATTATTTTGGGATACCGAGAAACCCTTCAATTGAACCGGATTTTCCGGAGGCTCCTTTGGAATTGAAAACTTTTGGATATTGGGAGACAAAACGTGCTGATCAGAGATTAGCATTATCTGCTATTGATTATATGGAGTATCAGAAGAAGGTATCTTTTGAAGAAAGCCATTTGTATAAGAAATGTCATAATATGCTGTTTGTGATTTATTTATTGCAAACTGGACAGTTGAGAATTGAATCTGAAATAAAGTATCTTCGATTGTATGAGTTTGAAAAAATTGTAGCTTCAGATATGGAGCAGATTAAGAGGGATTATTATATAATTACTAAGAAAATTATGGAAGGAAAGGCATCGGGATTATCGGAGGGAGATACAGAATTTTTAGGTGCAGCCAGAAGAGGGGATAAAAATTCTAAAAAGCAGGATGCACCAAAAGGTGATAAAGCATTACCAAGACGATTTGCTTTTAAACAATCATATATGTCATATTTGATAAGGGAATATATTGTACCAGAAAAAGATTTTTCACAAACGATATATACCAAAAAGAAACAGTGTGAAATAAAAATTCCACGAGGAAAAAGTTTCGAAGATTGGTTGAACGCTATTGATGAAAAGTGGAGTGCAAAAACTGTAAGAAAAATAGTTACATCTAAATCAAAATCATTAAATGAATTGAAAATAAATGGGAAAGATGCGTTTAGTAGAATTGGATTATCTTTGTTAGGGATAAAGTCAAATGCAGATGCATATTTGATGAAGACACATACTGCTGTAAAAAGTATCAGGATAAATAAAAAACGACAAATAAAAGAAAAAATATCATTTCCAACGTTTGAAATCGCAGATGTGATAAATCAAGAATGGGAAGAGTCGGAAGTGTTTAGATATTTATCAGAACAAAGATTTTTGTTACAGATTTTTGTGGAAGAAGAAAAAGGATATGTATATGCAGGTCATTTATTTCTAAAATTTACTCCAGAACAATTAGACAAATGGGCGAAAGAAACTTGGGAAGATTTAAAAAGTAAGGTAGTAAATGGAATACGGTTTACTTTAGAAAAAAGAAAAAATGATGTGATAATTCACTCTAATATTCAGGGAAAAACTGAAAATCAAATGGGACTTATAAAAGTTCATGGTCAAGCTACATATGATATTGATAGAAAAAATATTATTGGTGTAGATGAGGCGTCAGAACAATATATAGAAAAGAATACAGTAAATGGTCGCTTTGTTCAGCAAGAAGAGAAAAAAGGTACATTTGGTTGCAAATTGCCAAATGGAGATATTATTGGGAAACAAAGTTATTGGTTAAATAATGATTTTGTTTTAAATTATATAAAAGAGCATAGTGGTGAATTAGCATATAACATTTCATGGGAAAAGAAATAAAAAGGATCTTTACAAAAACAATAAAATAAGATATTATATGTAAAGAACAATTGTTCGAATAATAAAAGAAGAGGTAATATAAAGTGAAGAAAACAGTTTGCGAATTGTTCGCAGGAGTAGGCGGCTTTAGGTGTGGACTTAATAATATAAGAACAGTAGAAGATTATGGCAAAAAAGAAAAATGGGATACAGTTTGGTTTAGTCAATGGGAGCCGGCAGAGAAGAGTACACAGTACGCACATGACTGTTATGTATATCGGTTTGGAACAAGATTAGATGATAATGGTGAAGATACCACGAATTGTAACATAGAAGATGTAGATAAAACAACACTTCCTGATTTTAACTTGTTGGTTGGCGGATTTCCGTGCCAGGACTATTCAGTAGCATCTTCGTTAGCTACTTCCAAAGGACTTGAAGGAAAAAAAGGAATTTTGTGGTGGTCAATACGTGAGACATTGGAGGCAAAGAAGCCACCATTTGTATTATTAGAAAATGTTGATAGATTATTGAAATCTCCTGCAAAGCAAAGAGGTAGAGATTTCGGTGTGATTCTTGCATGTTTTCGAGATGAAGGATATACAGTGGAATGGCGAGTGATAAATGCTGCAGAATATGGATATCAGCAGAGACGTCGTAGAACATTCATTTTTGCTTACAAAAATAATACAAAATATGCAGAAAGAATTCTAAATACAATTGGATATACAGATACATTGGAAGAAGAACGTAAGAAAGAATGTATGGAAAATGTAGTCTTAAAAGAAGGATTTTTTGCAGAAACATTTCCGGTAAATAAAGCAGAATCTGCTAAAACAAAAATTAAGAAACTGCCGGTAGAAGTAGGTGAAGTATCTGAAACATTTCAATGTGCATTTGAAAATTCCGGAATAATGAAAGAGGGAATAATATACACAATAAAGACTGTTCCGAATTATCATGGAAAGCAGATAGCGCTTGGCGATGTTATGGAAACTGGACCAGTAGAAGAACAGTATTTTATCCCAGAAGAAAAATTATATTATACGGATCCTGCGGTTACACATAGTGATGAAACGGAACAGCGTCTTCCAAAGGAAGATAGACAGACCTGGCAATACCTGAAAGGTGCAAAAAAATTGTTACGTACAAGTTCAACAGGTCATGAATATGTATTCTCAGAGGGGGCTATTTCCATGATTGATCAGGAAGATAAACCGGCACGTACGATGCTGACATCAGAAGGTGGATTCAGTAGAACAACTCACATTGTGAAAGACAAGATGACTGGAAGAGTGAGACTACTTACTGCGACAGAAGCAGAGCGAATCCAGGGATTCCCTACAAATCATACAAAATATTGTTTGGTTAAAGGAGAGACGGTGGAGATGCCATTAAGAAAACGTAGATTTATGATGGGAAATGCATTAGTGGTAAATTTAATAATGGATATGGAAAAGACATTAGATGTAATTTTTCAAAAAGAATAAAAAGAAAATTAGATATATTGCTAAGTATTTACTAAAAAATTTATGGATTAGACTGGAAAAATAAATCTTGGTGATATTTGAAATTAAAAATGGCAAAAACAGAAGATAAAAGGGGAAGGAAGAAAAATGAAAAAATGGAGGTTTGTGTCAAATCAGAATTCGGTGATTTCAGGAATTAATGATGCTGGAATAGAAACTTTTACAGCTGATATAAATAGATCATTAGTAAGAGAAATTATACAGAATTCATTAGATGCGGTACGGATGGATGTAGATGAGCCTGTAATAGTAGAATTTGAGTTGATAAAAGTGAAAAGAGAAGAAATACCTGCGGTTCATGATTTGCAATATGCGATAAGAAAATGTTATGAAAGCAATTTAGATGAACCAGATGCTCATAATTTCTTTAGAAAGGCTGATGATATTTTATCCAAGGAATATATAGATGTTTTGCGGATTAGTGATCATAATACAAGAGGACTAGAAGGTAGTGATACATGTAAAAAAGGCACTAATTGGAGTAGATTAGTTAAAGAAAATGGTTCATCTAATAAAGGACAAAGTTCTGGTGGGAGTTTTGGTATTGGAAAATCGGCAACTTTTGCTTGCTCTGATTTAAGGACAGTTTTTTATTCTTCGTTAGATGTAAATGGAGTAAAGTCTAATTTTGGTGTGGCAAGATTAATTTCATTTAATGATGAGAAAATCGGATGGACTACAGGAGTTGGATATTATTCAGAAGATGAGAGGTTTGTTGCTATTCCTGGTTTGATCAATTTTGATCCAAAATACAATCGGACCGATACTGGGACGGATATTTACATTTTGGGAATGTTTCAAAATGAAAATTACGAGAAAGAATTTATAGATGCGGTACTTTTGGATTTTTTAGTTTCTTTAGTGAAAGGAAAACTAATCGTTGAGGTACAGGGGAAAAGAATTTCGAAGACGACATTAGCTGAATATATTGCAAAGTTGAATCCATATCAAAATGATGATATCAAAGCGTTGATAGAGTACTATGATGTTTTAACATCTTCTAATCCTAAAATAAAAAAAATCTCATTAAATTCTAATGTTTATGGAAAGAAATTTGGTTTTAAAGATAAAGAATGTACACTATATATAAAAGAAGGTGAAAAACTAAATCGTAAAGTATTGATTACAAGAAATGCGGGTATGAGGATATTAGAACAAAATAGGATTAGTGGAAGTATTGAGTTTACGGGTGTCATGATAATAGAGGGAGAAAATATGAATGAAACATTTAAAAGTATGGAAGTCCCATCTCATGATGCTTGGGAGCCAGGAAGATGTAGAGATAAGAAACCATATTACGAAAAAGTTTTGAAAGAATTTAAAAAATATATAAAAGACTGTGTTAATGAGAATTTTGGAAGGATTGAAGTTAATGTAATGGATGCTATAGGTGCAAATGACTTCTTGCCAGATAGAATTGAAGATGCTCAAGAGCCACAGTTGCAAAAAAATGATTTATCATTTCGAATAAAAAAATTGTTTGGAAAATCAGTGGAACCTACAAAGAAAAAAACAAAAGCAATGAAAATAGAAGAAATCGAAATTAATGAGAATGGTGCTGGGGGAAGTGGCCCAGGGGATGGAGTTGGTCCTAAGCATGGAGCAGGCCCGCACCCAGGCCCAGGATTTGGACCGTTTGCGGGACCAGATGATGGTGAAGATAAGGTAGGAAAAAGTCAAGGCGATAAGACAAAATATGAAGAGCTGAAAATAAAAAAGCGATTGATTTGTATAGATGCCCAAGAAGGAAAATATAGATTGAATTTTGTATCACCCTCAAATTCATCGAAAGGGAAAATTGTATTTAATGTAGCTGGTGAGCAAAGTGACTTTGAGCTCCCTATAAAATCAGTTAATGTTGTATCGAATTCAACTGGAATAACTGTGGAAAAAATAATAGATGATACAGTTTACATAAAAAATATGCAGAAGGGAAAAAACATAAGTTTAGAAATTAAAGTGGATTTTGATTCTTATTGTATGATGGAGGTGGACTATTATGCGAGTAAAAAATAGGCTTTCTCCATATCCCATCTTAAATGATTTCGGAGATGATTATATTGATTCTTCTTTTGAAGTTAGATATGAAGTAAATACTCAATTTACAGAAATATACGGTAAATTGATATTTGAATTAAAAAATGATGAGATAAAAAAGTTAATCGATGAAAAAAAAGCTGTTTATAGCGTTCATATTGAATGTCCTTATACATGTTATAGAGAGGTATTAATATCTGAAGATGAGGAGATTGAATTTAAAATAAACGCATCGTTGCTATCTAAAAATATTGAAATTAGGACATTTATCATTTTAACAAAAAGAGTAATCGGATTCCAATCGAAAAGTTTTCACCCTGATTATCATGGTCAAAGCTTTGACTTAGAACCACATCAAATTATTGCGATTGGAACAGCTAAAGATTATAAAATACAAAAGGATGATAAAGATTTTGAATCATTGCCATCAATCATAAAAATTGTAAAACTTGAAGACAAACACAAAGAATCTCTAAGTGTAAATACAGATAATGATGAATATGTTATTGTGGGACTTTCATCAGAAATATATGAACTATATGCAAAGTTAGGAAAAAATGCGTTTAAAAGTACATCATTTAGTCTGGTTTTGCTCCCAGCACTTATGGTGGTAATACAGCGAATGTGTATAGGAAAAGATGATGATGTATTTACTTCATTGCATTGGTATAAAGTTATAGAGTCACTCTTAAATAGAAATGGATTTGACATTGCTGATTTAAGTATTGAAGATGATTCGTTATTATCTGTTTGTCAATCTGTATTTGCTGACCCGATTGCAAGGAGTTTTAAAGAGTTAGAAAATTGGAGTGAAAGGGTGTGAAAAATTGAAATTAATTTATCTCTCTCAAGAGGCAATAGATGACATTAAGATGAATTTTATAAAATATAAGAAACATTTTGCAGATGTAAATAATGACTGGTTTATTGAAAAGTTCAAAAAACGAGACTGGATGCATGAATCAAAAGTCCAATGTAAAGATTTTATTTTGGATATGAGTGATGAATACAATGTTTCAGATAGAAAAAATGTGGAAATAGTTTATGAAGCTTTACATGATTTAAGCCCTGCATTAGCAGCAGATGAACGCCTTTGGGCGGGAATGCTATTTGGTCAATTTTGGGATTATGTAAAATATCGTAGAAAAAATGAAATAAATTTTGGAAATGAAAGAGATATCTTGAATTCCTTTTTCTTTATGCGGGGAACTAAAAGGTCGTGCTTTATGAATTGTTTGTCGCGATTATGGTGGACAGGGTACTTGTTATATGATGAGAAAAAATGTGAACATTATAATGCAGTAGATTTAATATGCGAAGCTGCATATGCTTCCAATTTGATATTGATTTCTTCTAATAATTTTATATCTAATAAGAATCTTGCATTGGGAGTGTTTGATTGCATTCAGAAAAGGAAAAATGCAGGAGAGAACATTGGACGTTACCATTTTGTTGAGGCTAATAAATATATAAATTGCATAGGTGGTATATCGTTGTTAGACGCTATGGCTAGAGAGGAAGTTTGCAAGCTTGCAAATAGAAGATTGAATCAGTTATATGGAGTAATAGATATTGGTGATTAGAATTTAAAGGTTGTTTTTATTACAGAAGTCATTTTTTAAATAGCTTTGAAAGATAGTGCGAATTAGATAAAATATATATGTATTTTTGCGACAAAAATATGTATATAGGATAGTGAAAAGAAAACTGGGGGAGGAACCCACCATGGGACATTTCTATTTCATCCGACACGGGCAGACCGTGTGGAATGTTGAGAACAAAATTTGCGGGGCTACAGACAGTCCGCTTACAGAATATGGACGCGAGCAGGCAAAGAAGACGGGACAGAAGATTCTTACAGAGGGGATTAAGGCAGATGAAATCCTCTGCTCACCGCTTAGCAGGGCGGCAGATACGGCTCAGTTGATTTCGGAAATGACAGGAATTCCATACAGGGTGGAACCAAGGCTGATTGAGCAGAATTTTGGAAAATGGGAGTCCACTCCTCGGGATGGGAAGGATTTCAAGAAAGCAAAGGAGTTTTTTGCATGCAGTCATAAAGGTGGAGAATCCACACTCAGGCTGGCGCAGAGAATCTATAATCTTCTTGATGAAATAAAAGCAGAGTCCGATAAAAAGACCTACATCCTGGTTGCTCACAACGGAATCGCCAGAGTGGTACAGTCCTATTTTACGGATATGACAAATGAGGAATATGCTGCATTTGGGGTAAAAAACTGTGCTGTGGTTCGATATGATTTTAAATGATAAAAGAATATTCGGAATATGAATGGTTATTTTGAAACGGTAAGTAATCTTGAGGTAATTAAGCCGGAAAAGAAACGAATAACTCTGCGCCATTATCCTGATTAAAGAGGCAAACGAAGGAGAACAGGGAAAAGAGACTGGAGAAAAACTAAATGATAGTTAATAAGTGTTCGGAAATTTTATTAGCAAAATCAAAAAAACTATATGGGAACTACCGGGATAACTGTACAGTTGTCCAGAGAATGCTGGAAAAATATAAAAAGTTATATCCTAATATTTCTGATTATTCTATAATGCATTTTATCGATATTGCAGAATTTTGTGATATGATAATGGATAAGCAGAAACTGGAAAATCTGAATGAAGATGAGTGCTACTGTCTTTTGTCCGCAGCGCTATTTGCACATATTGGATTTGGCTTAAATCAGGAAATTATGAATAGATATGTGGACAAGCTTGGAATTCAGAAGCAGGCAGAAGAGCTTACGTTCTTTCAGGTTATGAGTAAATATCATGTTTTGTTCAGTGCATGCCTGTTGGAAGAATACGGCGATATATTTGAATTTCCATCAGATCTGCATAAATATGCCATAATCCGTATGCTTCACTTTATCGGTGAAAATGGTACAGCACCTGTTCAGTTAGAAGAAGCTTTGGTGTTGAACAATCAAAATGTTATCAGGCTGAAGGAACTGGCAGCTGTGTTAGCTGTTGGAAACCAGCTGGCAGAACTAAAAAATGCAAATATTGATTTGAGCTATGACAAGTTCGACAAATATAATTCCGAAGAAATCGTTGGATTTGTTGAAAGAAACGTGGTAAGAAGTATTAAGGTAAAAGATGGCAAGCTGGTGATAGAAGCAGGCGGTTCGGATTCGGCTTATACACTGATTGAGCGGAAGGTAAATTTAATTATTGATAATTTCGGGAAAATTGTCAGTAGTCTGTCTGACCGGTCAGACTACAGTTTGAATCTTTTTTCCATTGTTTCCATAGAGCTTCACCGCCTTCCGTCTGCGGAAACAGCTGAAAAAATCTATCTGAACAAAGAAATCGAAGAATCATGGACAGATAAGGACAGGGAACTGTTTCAGAAGCTTTCTCCTGAGAAAAGAGTGTTTTATGCCGATTATTTATCCACAGAATTCGAGACAACCAAATTTCTTATAGAGTTCGCGAAAACCAACAAAGCCGTACTGGAAGGATTAGAGTACAGAGTGAAATCACCGAAATCCTTGTACAATAAGCTTTATCAGAGAGTAGAGAAATCCTTCTTTGATTCGCTGGCGGATGTAGTCCGTTATACGATCATACTGGATCCGGAAGATTATGTAGAACAGATCCGTTCTGTTATAACGGCTTTGTCTGAGAAAAACTGGAAAATTTATGCATTAAAAAATTATTGGACTAATGACGGTTTTCCATACAATGGCGTGAATACCAAATTTAAAAATCCGCGCAACTACCGAATTGAAATCCAGTTTCATACAAAGGAAAGCTTTGATGTGAAAATGAGCAAGGAAGACCACGACTTGTATGAGCAGAGAAGAGTCCTTGAGCCTGGATGTGATGAGTATAACAGGATATTGCAGCTGCAGCTGAACTTATATTCTAATATGGAGTATCCAAAAAACATTGCACTTTTAGATAATATTTGAACAAATTAAGGAAAAGGGGAAGAAATATGTTTTCTTTAAAAGAAAAAGAAGTAAATACTGGACGCCAGAGAGAGCTTGACCTGGTAAAAGGCTTTCTGATGATCATGATTGTATTTATACATTCTTTTCAGACAATTGCAGGTGCAGCAGCGGCAGAGTCAAGTGTACATAAAATTATGTTTGCCCTGTTTATGCCTACCGGAGCCTGCTTATATCTGTTTACCATGGGTTTTGGAAGTGTTTTTACACGTCATTCCCAGCCAAAGGACATGGTCAGAAACGGTATAAAACTGTTGATTTACCAAGGCATAAGCAATTTGTGCTATGCGGCAGTCATGACGGTCAGCTACGCCATTAGAAATTCTATTACAGGAGAAGTAGCAGGCAGCAGGGAAGTATTTGAAGCAAGTCGGTATTCCATGCTTACATTTGTGAATATCTTTTTCATATCCGGTATGTGCTACCTTGTACTTGCTTTGTACAGGAAATTTAATGTAAAACTTGGCGGTTACATAATAAGTGCATTGATAGTGGGAATCGTAACACCTTTTACCAAACTGCTGGTTTCTGATAATCAGGCACTTAACTGGCTTCTGGATATGACCTTTGGGGGAAAAGGTGAGACAAGCTTCTGCTTTTTTCCATATCTGAGTTATGTATTTTTAGGATATGTTTTTGCAAAAGTAATCAGAAAAGTACCAGAGGATGAAAAAGGAGCTTTTTACAAAAAGAGCGGTCTGGTATGCGGAATCGTAGCGGCAGCCTGGTTTGTAATCTGCATCGTAATGCATCCGGGTGTTGACGGATTCTTTAATTATATGATCGAACAGTATCGAACTCCCGGACTTGTGAAAGTAGTGGGAACCTTCTGCAGCATTATCCTTGTATTTGCAGTGGCATTTTTTCTCATGCCGATTATAGAAAAATGGAAATTTGTTTACAATAAGCTGTGCTATTATTCCAGGCAGATATCCAAAATGTATGCAGTGCATATTGGAGTATATTGGACGATTGCTGGTTTTGCAGCTTTTTACGAATTTAGTGTAAGAGATTGTCTGATTTTGTCAGTCGTTGTGCTGATCGTAACAGATCTACTTGTGCAGGGATATCTGAAACTGACAGATAAGCTAAAAGGATAAAAATGGAACAATACTATTATAATCATATGAACAAACCCCAGCAGGCTACTTATCACAGCATTTTTGTCGGGGTGAAAAATCTATCGGATGAAATTCAGGTTCCGGCACTTTCCGGAGAGGAGCTTTACAATATTTTTTTCCAGATGAGGCTGGACCATCCGGAAATATTCTGGGTAACTAATTTTAAATATCGTTACTACAAAGATTCGCCGAACCTGATTTTCATACCGGAATATCTTTTTGAGAAAAACAAGATCCGGGAGCATCAGAAGGCTCTGACAGCCAGGGTAGAGAAGCTTGTCCGCCCGGCACAGAAGATGTCTGAGTGGGAAAAAGAGAAATATGTGCACGATTTTATCTGCGAAAATGTCCGTTATGACAAACTGAAAAAAGCATATTCCCATGAGATCATAGGTCCTCTTGGACAGAGCGTCGGGGTATGCGAGGGCATTGCGAAAGCGGTGAAGGTTCTTCTGGATGCGCTGGGAGTATGGTGTGTGATCGCAATTTGCGGTAACAATCCGGAAAAAGGAATCAAATACCGGCACACCTGGAATATTGTAAAGATAAATGGCACATATTATCATTTAGATGCCACTTTTGACAACAGCCTGGGAAAAGATCGCGAAAACAAGGAAATCCGCTATGACTATTTCAACCTGGATGATCAGCAGATCTTTCGCGATCATGAGCCCTTGATCGCGCCTGCGCCTCATTGCAATGATCATGATCATTTTTACTACAAAGAGAAGAAATTATCATTTACCAAACAGGAGGATGTATACAAGCGGTCTTTGCAGGCTGCTAAGAAAGGAAAGGTGCTTGTTTTTCACTGGCGGGGTGGATACCTGACAAAAGAAGTATTAAATGAGCTTCTTGACCTAATCCGCAAAGCAGGCATGGAAAAAGAGAAAAACGCAATGGTCAGCATAAACTGGCCTCAGGCAGTTCTTCGCGTCCAGTATGCTGACATACAGGTACAGGAGAGTGTTATGCTGGAGGAAGCGAATGAAGGGGAGAAGGATTGATGAAATGACCCAAGGAATTTTGTGCTGAAACTGTCCAGATTACTGTTCAGAAAAAATTAAAACATTGTTGAAAGAATTCTATTGTTATATGATTTCGTAAGTGATATACTTAAACACAAGAAGAACCGTGTAAAATTATAGTTTACTTTTTGCGCGGTTTCTTATATATGTGATGGTTAGTTTAGACTAACATTAAGGCGGTTTGAAAGATTATAGCGAAAATATAATCAACAAGCTATAGAACTGTTACTATACCGCTGAAGAAAATTATTTTTGCTATATATATGAAAAATTTTTCGATTATACAAGGAAGGAAAATGTAATGTTAATGAATATTTTTGAAGGTATACTGAT